>JAYWAE010000396.1:0-9194 GCA_043782715.1 Pseudobdellovibrionaceae bacterium
TCTTTATCGTTCTTGCAGTGTTATTCGCCGTCAGTCTCTTCGTAGGGATTGGCGGCATCGTCAGCGTCTTCGATTCAGGCGACGACAATGTGGGCCACAAGGCTCAAATTCTCGCTCTTGACCTCGACGGCGTGATCATCGACGGGCGCGAGTTTCTCGATCTCCTGCGCAAATACCGCAAAGACAAAAACATCAAAGGCATTTTGATTCGTATTAATTCACCCGGTGGCGTGGTCGGTCCGAGCCAAGAAATTTACGCTGAAATCAAACGCACTCGCGAAGAATTTCATAAACCTGTGGTCGCCTACTGTAGCGCGGTCGCGGCCAGCGGCGCGTTTTACGCGGCGATGGGCGCCGACAAGATCGTCACCACTCCCGGCTGTATGATCGGGTCCATTGGCGTGCTGATGGAGTTCGTGAATCTCGAACATCTTTATGAATGGGCGAAGATTCAACGTTACGCTCTGACCACCGGTAAATTCAAAGACGCCGGCGCGGATTACAAATCGTTGACACCTGAACAGCGGGACTTGTTTCAAGACCTGATCAACGATGTTTTGTTGCAATTCAAAACTGCGATCGTCGAAGGCCGCCATTTGAAAATGGACTTTGTCTCGCAATACGCTGATGGCCGAGTATTCACTGGTCAACAGGCGATCAAACTTGGTTTCGCGGACAAAGCCGGCACGTGGGATGATGCCCGCAAACTGCTCGGTGAAATGACCGGACTGGGCGACAATCCCGAAACTTTCAAAGCAAAAAAACGCAGGGGCTTTATGGAAGTCTTCGAAGAGGCGACCAGCGAATCGAAACTTTCCAAATTCGCCCGCGGCGCCATTGGCACCGAGCTGACCGCGCGGCCATTATTCCTAATGCCCGGAGCGGTTAACTTTTGAAAAAGAAAAAGTCCAAGAAGGACTGGGCCGCCAAAATCGTGCAAGCGGTTTGGCCACAGGAACGCGACTTTTTGGAGCGCCCCGATCGCTACCGGTATGTGCGCAAGCTTTTGCCCGACACCGGATGTGTGTTTTGTGCCGCCGAGAAAGCGAAAATCGGCCCAGAATCATTGGTCCTGGCCAAAGACGACCACTGCTTCGTGGTGATGAACAAGTACCCCTACAATTCAGGCCATTTGCTCATTCTGCCGCGCCAGCACATCGGCAATATTTGGGAACTCGACGATTCTACGCTCGAAGCCATGGCGCGCTGGCAGAAACGTGCAGTCTCGATTCTCAAAGAGGTCCTGAACTGTCAGGGCTTTAATCTTGGTCTTAACCATGGTGCGGTGGCAGGGGCCGGGATTCCGGGGCATTTTCATTGGCACGTCGTTCCGCGCTGGGGCGGGGACGTCAATTTCTTCCCCCTGATTGCGGAAACGAAAGTCCTTCCCGAAACCCTGGAAAGTACTTATTCTCGATTACAGGCCCATTTTCAAAAATAAGGGTAGCCCGATGAGTCTCAAATTTGAGTTGGATCACATAGGAATCGCAGTCGAGAGCTTGGCCGGCGGCAAAGCGTTTTATGAAACGTTGGGCCTCGGAGCGATGAACACGGAAAAGGTTCCCACTGAAAAAGTAACGGTCGGGATGTTCGAACTCGGCAACAATGCGCGTATCGAACTTCTAGAGCCCACCGGCGCCGACTCCGAAGTCGCCAAGTTCATTGAGAAACGCGGACCCGGCATTCATCACATTTGTCTGAAGGTCAGCGACCTCAAGGCGACAATGGCCGCGCTGCAGGCCGCGGGCGTAAAGCTCACCAGCGATCAACCCCGCCCGGGTGCCCATGGTAAACTGATTTGTTTTATTCATCCCAAGTCCACTGGCGGACTGCTGATCGAACTCAGCCAACCCGCTCCCTCAAGCGCCGACTGGAGCAGTATGTGAATCAGGGCCCTCAGCTGCAAAGCGTGGTGCCGCTCACCAAAGCCGTAAAGGCCCTGATCATCACCAATGTGGTGGTGTGGGTAGGCCTGGTGTTGGTCGTGCAGAATCTAATTTTGGGCGACAATCGCGTTTTCGACTGGCTCGCTCTCTCACCTGCGCGCGTGATCAGCGACTTTTACATCTGGCAAGTGTTCACCTACATGTTCCTGCACACGACCGGTGTGTTTCACATCTTGTTCAACATGCTGGTGCTGTGGTGGTTCGGCGCGGAACTCGAGATGCGCTGGGGCCCACGCTTTTTTGTGACCTACTATTTGGTCTGCGGAGTGGGTGCGGGCATTATCTATTTGTTTGGGACCTTCGCGTACTACCTCGCCACCGGTAAAGTCCTCGCCATGGCCGCCCCGCTGGTAGGGGCTTCTGGGGCGACCTACGGGTTGCTGCTGGCGTTCGGGATGCTGTTTGGCGAGCGGGTCATTTATTTCATGATGCTGTTCCCGATGAAGGCGAAGTATTTCGTCATGATCATGGGCGCGGTGGAGTTGGTCACCATGCTCGACTCGGGCAACGGCAGCTCAGTGGCCAACCTAGCGCATCTGGGAGGCTTAGCCGCCGGATTCGTGTATTTGAGCGTGATCGCCCGCGTGCGCGCGGGAGCGAAAGCGGGCAGTTCGAGCAAGCGTGGACGCCGCCTAAAATTGGTGGTAAACAACGAAAAGTCAAAAGACGACACGGACCAATCGGGTCCCAAATACTGGAACTGACCGGAGGCTCTAGATGGATCTCAACAAAGCACTTGATAGCTTAAAATTCGACACACGCATGAAGGACTGGAACGTGAAGCAAGGGCTGGTCACGAAAGAAGACGTTGAGAAGAATCTCAAGGGTCTCAAAGACATGGCCGGTGATTGTGAAGAAGTGACGCTCGAAGATAAGGGCGATTTCGAAGGTTAGGCAACTCTGCCGGCCGGCACCGGCTGCCCTAACGGGCTGCCGGTTTGCCTGAGTTTTTTAAAGATTAATCGTCTCGAACGCTTTCTTGTACGTGTCGGCGTACTTCTTAGTCGCATCGTTCAACGTGTCGATCGCGAGATCCGGCTTCACACCTTGATTTTCGAGATATTGGCCGTTCACGTCGACGATCAGAGATTCGGTTTGCGTCATCATGATCTGCGAAACGGGCGAAGTGCCGTGCAGCACGACGTTGCCGCCCGCGCCCATGGTTTGCGAGCCGATGATCGTACCGATTTTATTGTCGCGAAATACACTTGCGAAAATATCGCACATCGAAGCGCACATCTCGTTGACCAGCAAAACCACTTTCATTCCGTCGAGGCATTTGCCCTCGGCCTTACACTTGGTTTTATCCGCATCGAGCACGAAGGGGTCGAGCTCCTTCGCTGAGACCGCGCGAGAGATTCGTAAGCCCGCTTTTTGATCCTCGACCATCTCGCCATACACACGGCCCGCGAGCGTGCGCTTCGCATCCGAACCTTTGTCTCCTCCCGGAGCGTAGAGCGAGTCGGCGTGCATGCCGTTCATCCAATTTTCGTTGAGCGCGAGCTGCATGGCGGGGAATTTCATTTGCGCGCCTGTCAACAGATTCGCCATGCGCATTCCTACCACGAGGCTACCGCCGCCATTGTTGAGCGTGTCGAGAATCACGCCTTTGACTTTCATTTTGCTGAACTTGGAGTTTAGCTCGGCCAATTTGTCGGCGTCTTTGTTCTCGAGGCTGAACGTGTCGATGCGCACGTAGCCGACGCGCGAGCCGTCCTGTTGTACGAACACGCGGGCCACAAAGGGACCGTTGTCTATTTTAAGGCTGGTGGCGGTGGACATGGCGTCTTCCACCGGCAGAGTAGCAGGCACCGCGGCAGTCTGCGCGAGAATTTGCTGAAGAAAGTGAAGCGTCGGGTTCAAATTATGGCGTGCGAATGTCTTGGCCAGTAGCAAGTCGATGCGAAAGCCTGGGCTAGTACGGAATTTGTTGAGCAAGTCGAGCAACGAGCCAAAGAGTTCGTCGCCGTCCCATTGCAAGGCCAATGAAGCGGTTTTGCTTTGGCTTGGTTTGACATCGGCAGCAGCACTGGCGGCCGCTTTCTGATCTTGTTCGAACGTCATCGCATCTTTGACCGACCAGGGTACCAACACATCGAAAATTTGATCGCCGCGAACTATTTTCAGCTGGATTTCGGTCTCAGCCGGCATCGGCACATTGAAGGAGGTGCGCAAGGCAAAGTGGGCGCCGGCATTGACGAACGAAGCATCGATTTGACCGAGGTTGCCGTAGGGAACCAATTCGGTTTTGATGTATTCGAAAATCGGCTTGCCATTGGCTTCGATGATGAAGTCTCCGGGTTGCACAGGGAAACCCTTGGGATCGGTGGTCGGCAAAAACGCCGATACTTTGAGAGCCGGTTTGATGTCCGATTTTTTGATGTCGTTTGGCTTTTGTTCTTTTTTATCTTTATCGGGCGTAGGCGGATTGTTGACGTCGACGCGTACGGCTTCGGTTACGAAGCCCAGGTAAGCGACTTGCGCGAACTCGGGCAAAATGGCGCCGCCGGCGAGTGTGCGCGTATGCGCATCGCCGAAGCGGTTCACGCACTTGGCCAGGTGAAGGATGAATTGGTCTCCTTTGACGATGCTGGCCGATTGATCGAGACAATCTTTCTTGGCTTGCGGAAGTGAAACGACGCCTTCTTTTTGTTTCCATTCGGCGGGGGCGTAGTTGCGCTCGAACACTCCAAAGACCCATTCGATGTCGGCCGTTTTTTCGAGCGAAGTCAGATCGTGCGCCGGAAATCCGCACGCGGTGAGCAAGCAGGTCGAAGCAAGCAGTGTGGCCAACGTGAGTCGTTGCATGATGGGTCCCCCCTAAAATGTTCAGTAGCGGGAAGAGTATTGAGGGTGATCACCTCGGTCAAACGCTGTGCGCGGCGGTATCTTTCCTAAACCGGGCTTCGAGAGTTCGACAGTTTCGCGTGAGTTCGCCGCAAAGCAGCGGGAAAACGGCCCAAACTGGAGCAGGGGATTGCTAAACATAGGCCTAGAAACGAATTCAGACCGGCGAAATTAAGAGCCGCCCTCGAGGCTAGGCAGGACTAAAGCCCTAGGTCAAATCTCCGATAAGTTTATAACGAGGACGACTATGGCCGAAGCCCAAGCTAATGCAGGACCTAAAAGAGATATAAAGAAGATCTTGGGATTCGCGTTCGCGGGTCTAAATATCGCCGTGCTCGGCGCCGGCGTTTATCTCGTCTTTCAGGCGACGCTGGGCGTACAGCACAAGGCAACCAGCAATGAACAAGTCGAGCGCGAACTGGCTTCATTTGAAGAGTCGCTGCGTGGCGATCCCGTCCTTTATACGATGGCGCCGTTCAATACCAACCTCGATGGCCTGCCGCGCCGGTTGATTCGCCTGGATCTGAGTCTGGAGATGATGGACGAAGAGGGCTACGAAGAGGTCATCGGCCTCACGCCGCAAGCGCGTGACTCGATCATGCGCTTGCTCAATGGCAAATCTTTCGGCGATCTCGAGACCGTGCAGGGTAAACTGCATCTCAAAAACCAAATCATCGCGGACTTAAACACCGCTCTCAAAAAAGGCGTCGTCAAAAACGTCTACTTCAACGAACTCGTCGTTCAATAGGTAGCTATTGACCCTAAACGCGTGTGGCCGGAGAATCTTTGGATACTCTGGAGGACATTCGCATGCGTATCTCGTTGCCCTGGCTCGTGTTGATTTTTATGGCCGCCCATTCGATTCAAGGATCGGCGCTGGCTTCGGCGGAACTGGAAAAGGCCATTCAGTTCAACGTTGAAAAATACCAACTCAAAAACGGGCTGACTGTTTTGCTGCAAAACGATTCGTCGATACCGGCGGTGAGTGTGCAACAGTGGTTTCACGTCGGTTCGAAGGATGAGGTGCCCGGCCGCACCGGCCTGGCGCATTTCTTCGAGCATATGATGTTCAAGGGTACCAAGAAATTCGGACCCGACACTTGGGGGCAGTTTCTGAATTCCAAGGGCGCCGAGCTGAATGCTTTCACTTCGGAAGATTACACCGGCTACTACATCAACGCGCCGGCCGAGCACCTGGCACTGCTGCTCGAAATCGAGAGCGATCGCATGCGCAATCTCAATCTCGATCCCAAAGACGTGAGCAGTGAGCGCGAAGTGGTCAAGGAAGAGCGCCGCATGCGCACCGAAGACAACATTGAAGGCGGCATTCGCGAGAAGATGGGCGACATGATGTTCACCACCTTGCCCTACCACTGGCAGCCGATCGGCTCGATGGCAGATCTCAACGCCGCTTCGATGGATGACTTGCACAAATTCTATAAGACTTACTACAGTCCGGGCAACGCGGTCCTGGTAGTCGCTGGCGCCTTTAAAGTCGAAGACGCCAAGAAACTCGTGGAAAAGTTTTACGGCGGCATCCCCAAAGAAGAAATCATCCGTCCGAAGATCACCCAAGAAGAACCGCAAAAAGAAGAGCGCCATGCCTCCATCGAGCGTGAGGCACAGGCTCCGACCGTGATGATCGGCTACCGCTTGCCCGACCTCAACAGCAAGGATCACTATGCGCTCGACCTGTTGTCGATCATTCTGGGCCGCGGCAACTCGAGCCGTCTATACAGACAATTGGTTTATAAGAGCGAAATGTCTCTTGGTGCCTCAGCCTCTTCTTGGGGCCAAGCCCTGGCTGGTGAATTTTCGGTTGGAACGAGCTTGAAGCCAAAAGGTGACCCGCAAAAGGCGATTAAAATTATCGAGGAGCAAATCAAAGCTCTGCGTGATAAACCGGTCACTGCGAAGGAGTTGGAAAAAGCGCAAAACATCGTCATGACCGACTACGTGGGCGGGTTGAAGACGATCGCGGGCCGCGCCCATCAATTGGCGAGCTACGAAATTCAATATGGCGATTACCATCGCATCTTCAATGACCTCAAGGAGTATGGCGCCGTTACGGTTGAGGATGTTCAGCGCGTCGCCAAAGCTTACTTGCAACCCACCGCTCGCAATATCGTGATCGTGCATCCGCGCAACAAGGCCGGAGGTGCCACATGAAATTTCTCGTCACGCTCGTCTTACTCGCGTCTGCTTCGTCCGTGCTCGCGGCCACACCGGCGGTCGATTTCAAAATCCGCAGCTATAAAACTCAAGAGCTGAAAAATGGTCTGACCATCATGTGGCTCCCGGATGATTCTCTGCCGTACATTTCCATGAGCATGATGCTCAAGTCGGGCGCCAGCGAAGATCCACCTGGCAAAGAGGGTGTGGCCACCTTCACCGCGGCCATGTTGGAAAAAGGGACGGCTAAGCGTTCGGCCACGCAAATCGCCGACGATCTTGAACAGTACGGCATCGACTTCTCCGGGTCTGCCGATCCCGACTACACGCGTGTCGGAATAACCTCACTCTCCTTTCACCGCGACAATGCGCTCAAACAGTTCACGGAAATTTTGTTTTCTCCGTCGTTCACCAATGCGGAGATCGAGCGCATGCGCAAAAACATGCTCGGTGGACTGCAAAAACTTGCGGATTCGCCTGAGAGTTTTGCGAGCTACTTGATGCCGCGCTATCTGTTCGGCAAGCATCCGTATGGCCACCAGCCATCGGGTACCCCTAAGTCCATTAAAGGCATTAAACGCAACGATTTGCAGAGCTTCTACAACGCCAACTACTCGCCCGACCGGGCGGTGATGGCCGTGGTCGGCAAGTACGACGAGGCGTGGAAGCAGCAGGTGGTAAAGGCGATGGAGGCTTGGAAGAGCAAGGGCAGTGTACACAAAGAGCTGCCCGAGTTCCCCGCATGGCAAGGCCGTGAAATCTTGCTGGTGGATCGCGGGGACTTAAAGCAAGCGCAAATCCAAATCGGCTTCAAAGGCGTTCCGCGCAATATCACGGAGTATCTCGAAGTGCGCGCGGCGCTCAAGATTCTGGGCGAAAGTTTCGGCAGCCGGCTGTTTGAGGAAATTCGTGTCAAACGCGGTTTGACCTATCATATTCGCGCTTGGTTCGATCCCCGCATGCAGACCGGCCCAATGGGAATTTACACCTTCACCCGCGTCGACAAAATCGGCGAGACCGTGACCGAGACGCTGAACACCTATAAGAAATTTGTTGCCGAGGGCGTGACAGACAAAGAAGTGGAAGTGGTCAAGGCGCTGATGCGTGGGCAGTTCCCGCGTACGTTCGAAACTCCGGAAGCGTTGGGTAGCAATCTGCTCATGCTCAACCTCTATGGCGTTTCACCTGACTACTTGACCAATTATTTCGCCAATCTCGATGCGATGACTAAGGACTCGATCAACAAGGCCATCAAAAAATATTTCGATACCGAGAACTTGCGTATTTTGGTTTATGCGCCCAAAGAAAAAGCTGAGCCAAGCCTAAAGGCACTCGGCAAGCTCGAGATAAAAAATTACAAAGATTTTCTTCAGTGATCGAAACGGAAGCGATGGGAACCGGAGGAATCCGGCTTGCGCGAATCGGACTCGGTTTCGGCTTTGTCCGCCTTCTCCGTGGCCTCATCGGCCGCGGCACCGGCTTGCAAAAATCCGCGCACTTCTTCCAATGTCTTCTGCACGGTCATCAGTTCGGCCCGTAAAGCGCGCACTTCACTACGCACCTGATTCACGCGCAGATACCAGCTAGCCACTTCACGCAGCGAAAATACAAAGAGGACGAAAGCCACGCCGAGAGCGATCCACAAGCCCTGGGGTGTGACGCCCAGGGTTTCCAATTGGTCACGTAGGCCTTGAATCATCTGTAGCATTTCAGCGAAATTCATTGCGGTCATTTTGACCGAGGTTTCGTGGATTTACCATGGGAAATCTTTTTACGCTTTGACTGATAGATGTACACAGCGCCGCCGGCGAGCGCCACGAGCACGAGGATCAAGATGGTCATCACGCCCTTGCCGGGTCCAGGCCTGCGTTCAGGAGGAGGCATAAGGTCCTCAGCCGTGAGCTGCGTGCCTACCGGTGAACCGGGCGCCTGTATGCCGAAGGCTTGCGAGCCCGCGGAAGGCGTTTTGGGGATGAGCAGCTGTTGATTGGCCGTGATCTTGATGGTGCGGATGGCTTTGTCGAAAATCGGATTGTATTTGGCGTAGTGAGCTTTTTCGGCCGAAAAGCTGACGAGAATGGCGAGCTTCTCTTTCACCGTAGCTAAATACAAAGTGTAGTAGTCTTGAATCTCGCTGCCCAGGTGCTGAGCTTGAACCCAGTTCTGATTTCCCAGCAGGAGCGATTGCGCATACATGACTTGGGAAGGCATCGGCGTGCCGACTTTGGT
>JAYWAE010000397.1:0-3471 GCA_043782715.1 Pseudobdellovibrionaceae bacterium
GATCAAGGAAGCGGACAAGAGCTCGTTTTTGAGGCTCGACAAACTCTGACTGAATATCACCTGCTGAGAACAGGCGTTGTATTGAGTCGCAAGGCCTAGTGCAAGGAAACTCCAGATGATAGTGGCCCGTATTGAGCCGCGTGTAGTTAGCATTAGTCCTCCTAGATAAGTCTCTTCGGGATACAGTGGAGCAAGATGAATACCCGATTAAAAGGTGTATACCGGCAACACACGTGTACAGTCCGTGGACACTGTCGAAAAGCCCGGCACCTCTTCTCAATTTGAGACGGCTCAAGACTTTCGCAGTGTTAAAAATCCTTGCCTTTGCACCTTACCCGAGTGAGGCTTTGCGCCCATGCAACCCGCAATTCTACAAACTTGCTTCTCGCGCTCTTGGGGCGGACTAGAGATGGTCGCGCTCGAAATGGCCACGCGCATGTCCGCCAGCGGCATGCACGTCACTACGGCCTGCGCACCGGGCTCACCCTTGAGCGAGCATCTACTTTCAGCTGCATTGCCGGTGATTCCGGTCGTACGTTATAACAAGTATTTTAGTCCCGGAACGATACGGATTCTACGCCGCGAACTTTTGCGCCGAAAATATTCCGCCGTTCTCGTCGAACAGATGAATGAGCTTTGGCAAGTCGTGCCCGCCGTGCGTGGAATGCGGGATATCAAGCTGGTCGGGATTTCCCATACACTGGTTGGCGTACGCAAAAAGGATTGGCTACATGGACGACTCTATGGCCGGGTCGACCGATTGATCGCGCTGACGGACATCCATCGCCGTAACTTGGTTGAAAACCTACCGGTGCGCGAACAAAACATCAGTGTGCTACCCAACGCCGTCGACTTACGCCGCTTTCATCCCGGATTGCGTAGCGAGGCTTTGCGCCAGGAATTCTTGCGTGCGCCAGACGAGCTTTTGCTTGGTGTGGTTTCGCGCGTCGACAAAGGCAAGGGCTTGCTTGAGGCCGTCGAGGCCGTGGGGCTGCTCAAAGCGCGCGGTTTGCGGTTTCGCATGCTGATCGTCGGCCGTGAGACTATCGGCGAAGAAGGAATGGCGAAAATTCTTAGCGACGAGATCGCGCGCCTCGGACTTTCGCAGCACGTCTTTGTCGTCGGCCATCGTCCAGACATTGGTGCCGTCATGGCTTCGCTGGATTTGCTCGTGATGCCCTCTCCTAGTGAAACTTTCGGGCGCGTGTTGATTGAGGCAATGGCTTCGCGCACGGCGATCGTGGCCTCCAGTGGTGGTGGGGTGCCGGACATTATTCGGGATGGGGTGGATGGGTTGTTGGTCAATTTGTCTCCTGAGAGTTTAGCTGGGGCGATGGAGCGTTGCATGCTCGATGCCGGGCTGCGGGAACGATTGACGGCCGAGGGGTTGAGGGCGGCTTTGGAACGGTATGATCAAAGAGTATTGGATCGACGGCTTTACGAAATAATTGGGGTTTAGGGAACCGGGGTTAGAGGTAGAGTTAGAGTCCAGTTAGAGTTAGAGTACAGTTAAAGTAAGAGTTTAGCTTTAGTTAGGAATTGAGTAGTGTTGCGGCGTGTTTTTTGCCGAGTTCTACGCCGGGTTGGTCGAAGGGGTTGATTTGCATTCGCTCGCCTAGCATCGCCACTGTCATTTGCCACAGCATGAATAAGGCGCCTAATGAGGGCTCCGACAGATCGGCGCACTCTATTGAAGCCGAGTGAATTCCGCTGTCGGTTAGCGAGCGTTCGAAGGCTTGGGCTTCGACGCTTAATATTTGTCCTAGTGAAATTTCACGGCCAGTGACCTGCGTGCCCTGGATCAACTTGGGCATGAATTTTTCGCCGTCGTGCTCGCTGGCGCGGACGCGTGTGACGTACACAAACTTATCGCGCGCTCCTTCGATCAGTTGCTGCAGGACTGAGTGTTGATCGCGCGGGCCTGTGCAGGCCATCGGTGAGCTGGCGCGTACTGCCGTGGCTCCGCTGCGGGCGCTTTTCTTGGCCAACGATTCGGCCCACAGCTGCTGCCACCATTCGCCGAACGCGTGCAGCCCAACCGAGAAGCTCCACAGCTGAGTAATCCACTCCCCGCGGGCCCAGGAGCTCCATGCAGGTGCGGCCAATTGCGCCGCCAACTCCGGGTGCTCCAACGCCCATACGGCGCCGGTGCGGAATTTTTCGATATCCAGCCCCATGAGCGCGGCTGGCAACATTCCGACGGCCGTCAATACGGAGTAGCGGCCGCCGACTTCGGTGGGAATCCACAACACCGGCACTTTATCCTGCTCCGCCCACTTGCGCAATGGGCCCGCACCCGGGCTTGCGATCAAGGTGGTGTTGCGCGCGTTGAGGTGACCAGTTGCTGCGAGCTTTTCCACCCAAACCAAGGTTTCTAAAGTCGAACCAGATTTTGAGACGATGAGAAAGTGTGTGTCCGCACGCAAGCGCGGTGCGATCGCCGCCCACAAAGTGGGATCGGGCGATTCGAGAAAATCAAAAGTTATCCCCGTGCGCTTAGGCAGGGCCTGGGAGATCACTTGCGTGCCCAAACTCGATCCGCCGGTACCAAGAACCACCACATGCGAAGCGCCCCTCAGGTCGGCAGCACGGGCCGTGATCGCCTTCCAATCGGCGCCCGCAGCAGGCAAAAGGGTGAAGCCCGCTTCTGGACGCGCGCGCAGTTTGGTCCAGGTTTCCAGCCATGCGGCTGATTCCGCCGCACTCAGTTTTGCATGAATTTGGATCATCTTAAAACCATACCAGCCGGAACCCAACCGCTCAAGGACGCGTCCGAGCCTGCTCGGGCATCCAAGCGGCGGCCTAGCTAGGTCATGTCGCCCCGCAGCTTCAAAATGTCGAGAGAGCCTGGGACGGCAAATTCGCCGTGGCACGCTTGTTCAGTTCTATTTGCACGATGAACCAAACCGCCGGTGCGAAAAACAGCCATAAAATGAACAGAATCCATTTATTCAGATGGTCGGCGGCAACCTTCTCATAGAGCTCCGAATATTTATAATGCGAGTAAAGCGCGCCAAATGGAATGAACAGCATCACCAGCCAGAGGACCGGTGACGCGTTCTCATCCCGGGCGATCGCCTTGAGCTCTTCCGCCGATTGGTAAAACCAGTAGATGCCGTAAATCCCAAGCGTCACGATGATCAGCAGAATTTGCAGGCCCATGTTCCGGAATTTGATCTCACGCATGAAAATCTCCAAGGGGCGGATTGATTCCTACCGTTTTTTGAAATTCGTAAGGGTACGAACATAAACTCCACAAGTGCCGCTCATTGCAAGCCCAAGAAGCAGTTTGCATCAGAGTGATTTGCACATGCTGCGATGTGGAATGCCTATTTCTAGGAATGGCTCGCCGGTGATCACGTAACCAAGCGCAAGATAGAACGCGACCGCGATCTCACGCGCATGCAGCTGCATTTCACGGTAGCCTTTTGAGCGGGCTAAGCTCTCCGCGTGTTCCACGAGCTTTCGCCC
>JAYWAE010000398.1:0-3465 GCA_043782715.1 Pseudobdellovibrionaceae bacterium
GGGTGAGTACGGAGACGAATTCAGGTTCGGCTACGACGATTTGGCTGAACGTTTGCTGATTGCCGGCCGCGTGCATGTAGAGCGTCTGCAAACCCGGAGGGGCGTTGAAGATAACAAATCCACCGCCGGCTAAGCCAACACGCGATTCGGTGGGACGGCCCTGGCTGTCGACATAAACAATCTGCATGTTTTCGCCCATTGGGTATCCCGTGAGTTCCACCTCGTAGCCGCCGTCATCCATTAGGCCGACGATCATCCCGCGCTGGCTGAGCTGGCTGACCCTGCGGTCTTGCATCAAACTATAAAGCCATTCGTGCTGAACGAGCGGCACGTTCACGACATGCGGAGTGCCGGTGATGGTCACGCGCGACACTTCATATTCGCCGCCGGCTTCGGCCTCGACCATGAAAGGATTGGCGGCCACCGAGTACTGCACGAATTCCTCTTTGCCGACGTCGAGCGCTTCATCACTGCCTACCAAACGGATGCGGGCTGAGAACGGCCGGTGCATGGCAAAGGCATTGAACACTTTGAATTGTGCAACCGCTTTGGTGCGAATATCCAACTCGATATAAGAGACATGCTTGTTCTCGGTCGGGAAAACTTGCGCGGGATACACCTTGCCACCCGCGCGCACGCGCAACGCCTGCACGCCAAAGTGCACTTTGATAAAGGCAAACAGCCCGTTCGGCGACGTCGCCTGCAAGCGCGGATCGGGGAGGTACATTTCATTAAAGTAGATCGGTTTATAGTCGCCGGCCATTTCGACTTGCGCTCCGGCCGCCGGCTGGCCGTCTTGCACCAGGCGTCCCCAAACAATCGCCTGTTGCGCGGCCTCTTTTCTCTCGGACTTGCTCGCGCCCTCCATATTCAGATTGATAAGCGCCTGCACCAGCTTGTTCGAAAATACCCGGATGTCCTGTGGCTCATGCGCCTGTCCAACTACCATACTCGGCCAATGGTTGTCGGCCACAGCGCGCGCGACGAAGCTCGAGTCACGGTCAATGCTCGGCTCCGAAGCCATGCCCTCGTCGTTGGCTTTGAGCGGCCGCGAGTAAGATTGAATCTCGATCTTCGCGCCGGCGACGGTCATCTTGTGCGCGCCATGCGAATATCCGGAGATGGCACGAAAACTGGCGCCTTCCGCGGTCGGGCGCAGAGGAATGCGCAAGTTCGCCACTTTATCTTCACGCCTAGGCACATCGCGCAGATCCATCAAATTGATTTCACCGCGACCCAGAATCCGGCCGTCACGCGTGAGTAACTCAGCCACCAGGTAACCAATCGGCTCCTTGACATGAATTTCAAAGCGGCCTTCCGAAACCCAGATGCGGCCTTTTTCGAAAACGTAACCGTTGAAGACGCGCTTCACCGTCATCACCGTCTCTGGACCAACGAAGGCCAAGCCTTCAGTCATTTCCACCTGGCCGAGCAGCCACAGCGGGCGCTGATTGGCCGGGTCACTGGCGCGGCGGCTGAGGCTGGTGGCGATATTGAACATCGGCCTCGCCTCATCGCGCGATGGTTCAACTACGGCGACGTCGGGTATCGGCGGACGGTTCGGTGCGAGCTCGCTGCGATGAATTACGAGCGTCGAGCCGCTACGCCCGGGTGCGGGCTTGGACCGTTGCAATTCATTTTGCACCAACTCCTGGGCGCGCGCGGCTGGAGTTGGAACGGACCAATCTTCATCCGCCAGCTCATTTGCCAAATTGCGTTTGCGTTCATTGAGTGACAGCAGACCGCCATTGCGATCGCGTAACTCCGCCGGACCGTGGACTGCTGGAAGTTCGTGACGGGTAACGCGTGCACCAGCAAAGAAGACCGGCTCAGGTGCGGCCACTGCCGCGCGCGCTACCATTACGGTTTCAGCGGGAGCGCGAATAGTAAGGCCACGCATATTGATCTGGCGGACCGTGGCGATTTGGCGAGCCGCCATTTTAAAATCAAACTCCACCCCCGCGCTCAATTTTTTGGCGCCTGAAGGAAATTTGAACTCTTCGGGTTTGTAATCTTCACGTAAATCTTCAAACGCCGCGTAGGCCGGCGAAGCTCGATGGGCGGACACCGAAACACCTTGAGAAAATGAAGCGCGAAAATCTATATTGTGCAGTGATAGCGGAAAGAGAACGACCGCGACGCCCGTCACGCGTGACCAAAAAATATATCTGCGCTTCCTGCGCAAGCGACCATCCATATGAGTAGTCTAGTTAGAATACCCTAAAATCGTCAATGATGTTGCGATCTTCGCGACGTTTGGAGAGCTGGTCGCGGATCTTGTCGGCTATCTCTTTGGCTAGTCGCGAATCGTGGCCAGCCTGCGCGTAGCTGAAGTCCTCGCCGCTTAGAACTCGCTTCTCCCGGGTTACGAAAACTTCCATCGCATAGGGTCGCGCCGAACCTTTTACCGTCACGCGTGCCCAGTAACGCATGAGCGCAGCCCCTGCCGGTTTATACGACCCCTGATCCAAAATAAACAATTGCGAGTTGAACTCACGGCCATTGGAACTCGTGCTGGCGACCCCAATGGGCACTACAGCGGCCGCGAGATGCTGTAGCGAAAGCAGCGGCATCTCGATGTTTTCAATACGAATTGCGTACTTAGGCGTGTCCATCCGGTCGAGGGTGGCGCACGCGCAAATGAAAATCGTGAAAGCGATAATTAATGCGCGAAACATTACCTATTTTGGCATGGCCTGCGCGTCTTTCAAGAACTGCGCGATACCTTTTTCAGTCAGCGGATGATTCACCAGCTGCTGCATGACCTTGTACGGGCAGGTCACGATATCGGCGCCGATCATGGCAGACTGCAAAACGTGAATGGGATGGCGGATACTCGCGACCAAGACTTGAGTATCCAGCTCGTAGTTGTCGTAAATCTGAGTAATCTGAGTAATCACTTCCATGCCGTCAGTTGAAATATCGTCGAGGCGGCCGACAAAAGGACTAACCAGAGTCGCACCGGCTTTGGCGACCAACAAAGCTTGCAGGGGAGAGAAAATCAAAGTGACGTTGGTCTTAATACCTTCAGACGCCAAGCGGCGCACGGCAATTAAACCCTGCTCACACATGGGGATTTTGACCACGACATTGTCCGCGATTTTGGCCAGGACCAAACCTTCGCGCACCATTTCATCGGCTTCGAGGCTGAGCACTTCGGCGGAAACTAGACCTTTGACCTCTTTGCAGATGTCTTTGATCACGTCTTCATTTTTACGGCCAGTCTTTGCCACTAATGTCGGGTTGGTGGTGACGCCGTCAACCCAACCGCGCTTGTTGGCCTGGCGAATTTCTTCAATGTCCGCGGAATCGATGTAGAACTGCATGGTCCATCCTTATTTATAGAGATCGGATAAGTCATAGAGTCCGGGCTGTTTTTTGTCAAACAGCCACCGGGCGGCCTCAAGCGCACCGCGCGCGAAAACTTTACGGTGATAGGCGATATGTTGCACCACCAGCCCCTCG
>JAYWAE010000399.1:0-9131 GCA_043782715.1 Pseudobdellovibrionaceae bacterium
GCCCAGTGCTGCAGCGCAACGTGCTATTTGAATCACGTAACCACGATGTTCAATACACAAAACTCATCGAGCGCCCCAGGCTTTACAAGAACTGGGGCAGCAGTTACAACAGGCCATGCGTAGAAAAGAGCTGTTACGGTTGGCCTCGGGCTTCCGCAAATTTCGTGAAAAATATTTTGAAGGCGAACATTCGCCTTACCGAATTACGGGTCCGCAGACGCCGAAGACCTTGGTCATTGGTTGCAGCGACTCGCGCGTCGATCCGGCCATTATCACCTCTAGCGGGCCAGGCGAACTCTTTGTCGTACGCAACGTCGCGAACTTAGTACCGCCTTACGAGAAAGGCGGCGGCTTTCACGGGGTAAGTGCGGCCATTGAATTTGCCGTGGTCAATTTGAAAGTGGAAAACATCGTCGTCCTTGGGCACCGTCAATGCGGCGGAATCCGCGCACTGGTCACCGGCCTGCACGGCGAGTCCGACAGTTTCGTCGACCGCTGGGTGGCGATTGCAAGGCCGGCGCACTTTCGTGCCCTAGCGGCTCACCCCGAGGCCGATGCCGACCAGCTTTGCCAGCACTGCGAACTCGAGGCGATCAAGATCTCGATTGAAAATCTACGCACTTTCCCATTCGTCAAAGAAGCCGAGCTCGCCGGCCGTGTGCATCTCATCGGAGCGTACTTCGACCTCGAATCGGGACGCTTGCTCGAATATGTCGAGAGCAGTGGCGAATTCGTAAATCTCAACCTGTAGCCGGCCCCGCCGTCTCAATCCGGGACGGATTGGATTTGAACTGTCGACGTTTCAAACGCTCTCCAATCTCTCGACACTCTTCCCCCGCTAGATCCCAGACTATCCGGCAATAGGTTTGCATCCTTTCTTCATTGGGGAACTGGGGTAAACATGAAAACGCTTATATTTCTGCTCTCACTATCGGCGTGGACGCTTCCAGCATTCGCAGACTTGGACTCTGAAGTCGAAGTCGAGAGCACGGTCTCAGACAGTGAAGCCACCAAAGACCTAGCCAAGCAGCGCGGAGAGCAAGCCGTGAAAGACCGGCGTGAAGCGGCCCGCCTTGAGCACGAGTCGGTTCGCCTAAAGGCCAAAGCCGACGCCACGGCCAAGATCAATGCGGCCGAGCTAGCCCGGCATGACGCAGAGATTGCGAAGCTGCACAAGCAAATGCAACAAACGACGGCCGAGATGAAAAAAGCGGAAGCCAAAATCGGCGCCTCAGAAGCCAAACTCGAGGCCAAACGCGAGGAACTAAAAACCGCCAAACAAATGCTCACCGAAGCCAACACCAAGCGCGATGAGCAACGTAAAAAAGTCGAAGAGCTGCAGAGCAAAACAGCCGACACCAACAAAGAAATTGAACGCACGCAAAATGAGTTCAAAAAAACCCAAGCGGAGCATCGCCATGCGATGGATCAAGAAACGCGTGAGCAGCGCGACTACAGCCATGCTTTGGACCAACAGGCCATTGAGCAGGCCCGCTTGAAAGCCGAGCAAGAGCGACTAGCGGCCGAATACAAAGCCGCGAAAGCCAAGACCTCGGCCATTCAAGGCACCGTCAAACAGCAGAAGCAACGCACCCAAGCCCGCGAAGAAAACGTAAAATGGTCGCGTGAGCAAGTAGCCCGCCGCAAAGCCGGCCAAGCCCCCATTCCCGCGCAATCGTCCGCCCACGCCGACGAACTCTAAAAACCAAACCTGATTGCCCTCGGCCCAGTGATGGTCATATATTGAACCATCGCTCGGAGAGGTGGCAGAGTGGTCTAATGCACCGGTCTTGAAAACCGGCAGGCTCGTAAGGGCCTCGTGAGTTCGAATCTCACCCTCTCCGCCACTCCGCTCAATCACTTCTTCTTCTAATTCCTTTTCCGTGTCCAAAATCCTCGGACATGCGTTCGACTAATTTAGCAGGGATGCTAAATTTGCGCGAGCCCACTACGGCGAGTTGAGAGTGCATGATGGATTTAAAAAAGTTAGGGGCCTTAAAAGACCGGTTCTGGTTGATACTCAGGGGTTAATACACTCTGTTTACATCCACGCCGCCAATTTGATTGCTACGAAGGAAGGTATAAATGTCGTCGACAAACTTTCTCCAGATCAACTGTCAAAGGTAAGCGTAGTTCATGCCGACCTTAGCTACTGCTGCTCTTTTGAAGATCAGTACTATTGTAGAAAAAACCAATGGCCGCTTATAAATGGCAAATACGAGCGCACAGGCCAAGGAAAAAAGAAAACCGTCGCAGAAAAATTGCAGCGAAAAGCGCAACGGCATCGGGCACTAAAAGGGCCATTGCGATGGATCGTCGGGAGAACATTTGCCTGGTTCATCATCTATCGGAGACTTAGTCGTGATTACGAAAAGTTAGATAGCTATAGCGAAATTAGGATGTACCACGCAATGACACAACTCATGCCTCGGAAGCTCCGTTGCAAGCGGCTGGGCATCGCAGGCTTCGGGAGCGCTCACCGCTTTTTCGGTTTAGCCTCTTTCGGGGAGATCTCTATCTGCGCAGGCTCCAGGTCCTTTTCAGCATGATCGGCGATGTATCTCCGAACCATAGCCGCAGTCACTCCCTCACCCACCGAACGTTGCGGCGCGATGTACAAGTGAACGTGATCCTCATCGACCTCGAGAGATTGAATGTTCATTTCATACTCTGCCGCAGCCCGCCGCAGTACTTGCTCGCAATGTTCCCTCTCGTACGGGACCGTCATCACACTCTTGCGCGACGGCGGGCCTCGCGCCTAGGCGGAGTAAAGGGGTGCCTTGAGCACCCCTTTACAATCTCCCACTTTCGTCCCATGCCGCGAGCGGCGGTGACGTTCGTATCAGTGGTTAAACAAGGAACCTTTTTCAGTCCTGCAAGAAATTGGAGGGAGGGTTATTCACGGTGTTTCGAAACGAGACGTGGGCTAGATATCAACTACTATAATGTCCATTTCATTGAAGAACTTGTTCCAAAAGGCTTTTATTGAGTTTTAAACATTTCAAGGTTTAGATTTGATATGCGCTTAGGTGAGAAGTTTGCCTTTTACAATGTGAACAATAAGCCCACAGAAACATTCGAGCGGCAGCTCAAGATGATGGGGGCGCCGGTCGTCATCGAAAGTTTCATTTCTCCTGCTGAAGTTGAGCTTTTGATTCAGATTGAAAAGGAGCTTGGCCCAGATCAAAAAATTGTAAGGCCGCCACGGCAAAAAATTTCTTATATTATGGATACGTGGCTAAAAGACAAAAGAACTGCTTTTTTGCTAAATCGGCTATATCAGCATTTTGGGAAGTTTAGTCTTTGGGGAGGCAATTACTTTCATGTTGAATTTCCGTACCTGCCGCACGTCGACAATGGCGAAAATATAACGGTGGCTAACTATAAAAATATTGTCATCCCACTCGCCATGCGGCCGAGTGGTCTAGAAACCCAGCTTATCATTTTTAAACAAAGATACTTTGGAGATAACACCATTTTTTTCCGAAGCGGAGTTGGAATAGATAAGAGCATTACATATACGAACTCTCTATATGACTACTCGAAGATTTTAGGCCTCGAACAGGGCACACTGATTGATCGAGCCTCAATGGAATCGTTACTCGGCCACATCAACCCTGTTGATTTAGAGGGCCTTACGATCTCACACGTGATTCCTTGGAAGGTGGGGTCGTGCATTGCGTTTGATTCCTCGCAGATTCACTGTGCAGCAGATTTTCGACGTGTCGGCATTGAGGGAAAGTTTGGTCTCTCACTATTCACTACTCTTAACTAGGCGATGAAAAGATCGTTTAAAAATCGAGCTCGATCTGGCTCAGGCATTTTAGACGAGGCATCTTCCGCAAAGACAAGATGGATTCTTTCGGCCTCATGATGACCATTTATAGCACTGTGGAACTCGACAGTATTTGTCCAGTAAAGATGACTGTCGGATGGAATGTGAAAAAATGGGGAATTTTCAAAAACCATAAAGCTTTGAGCGTTGGTCACTAGAGCAATATGGAATCGGAACCCAACATCTTTGTGAGCAGACAAACAATTCTTTGCCCCAAGCCGCATCAAGCGCGTTCGCCCTGGGCTTATTTTTAAAAAATCCCAAACCGAATTGTATACAAATTGTAGATATGTTCCGCGCATTGCTGTGTTGAATATATTAAATTCTGACTCAGAGATAAAATCATTATTAGATTTCAGACTGCCATTTCCATCATAAAAGGGGTTCTTGACCCCCGGCCGGTGGTTTAAGCAGATTTGATTGCTGAGCGGATGAAAAGGCACCTCAAGTCTAAGGCTGTTGAGATCCTCCACAAGTTTGGCGAGGTCAAACTTTGGTGCCAACTTTTTGATGTGGAGATGAGCCGGCATGTGGACATAGGGTAACCCCATCGATTTCTAGATGGCAAGCCATTGGACCGAGCTTATGCCCGGCTTCTTCCTGCGGAACGTCAAAAATGCGCACTGGACGGAGACTGATATCCCCGTGCAAGTTTGTATCTACACTACTAGTGGAGAGACGAGCGATGACAGAAAAAGAGATGGCCTCGGCATCGATAACGCCACTGTTGAGGACCATCTTAATTTGCGTGCATCTTTGGTTCTCGATTGGCGTGGATTGGGGGGCGCTGACTCACCATTCTGCTCTTTTTCATATACCATTTCCTGGACTCGAGTTTCTTCGCGGCGACGGCTTATTTTTTTGGTTTGGCTGGCTCGCTGTTATTTCGGGGGTGCTCGCGCTCTTCAACATTGCCATTGGCGCGACCGCAACCCTTTCGGGCCTGATGAGTCTTCCTTTTATACTTGCAAGCGTCGAGACGAGATATTCATTCACCTACCTTCCCACTCTTGCCGTCATCGGATTTGGATTAGTGGGTCGAGAGCGTAACTCATTTCCGTTGATCGCGCTTCTCTCGTCGCTCTACTTGACGGCGGCACTTCATAAGTTGACTCACTTCACGGCAATGCTGCAATGGCTTCCTCTCCATCTCTCGAACTTGGTTGCAGAGCCGTGGAGCGTTTTAAGTCCATGGCTTTTACAGGAATTGGCTACATGCATGGCGTGGAGTGTGGTGCCAGTTGAATTGATGCTCGGCACTCTCTACCTAATTCCAAAAATGCGAATCTACGCATTTTTGTTGGCGTTCACATTTCACTCGGTCTTAAATGTCGTTTTCGCAGGCGATTGGCTATTGGCATCAGTTGGATTCAACATTTTATGCGTGCATTCGGCGATTGCATGTATTGAATCGGATTTAAGGTGGTCAACCCTTTGGAGTTCGCGAAGCGCAAGATGGACATTTGCCGCGTTCGCAGGAATCGGAATTATCGACGAAATATTTGTCCGCAGTGGATTGATGCATGGCCTGCTTAAAACCATTTGGCTGTACGGCCCAATTTGCGTGATTGGATTGCAGGGCTATCAATCGATGCTGAAAAGCCCGGCCATTAGAGCCCGCGGCGCTCAAATGTGGGCCCTGATCGCGTTCGCAAGTCTTTTGTTGGTTTGGTCTTTGACGCCAGTCCTGACAGACTACACCAACCAAAATTTAGGATGGGCCATGTTCGCCGGAGCCGAGAGAAGTCGTCCGGTTTATTCATTCGAGGCTTTGGCTAAGCCATGCCTCGAGGATTTACGTTTAAAGCCACTCTTTGCTATCCAGGAGGTGGGCGGAAAAGTCGTCTTTTCATTTCAGCCCTACGGAAGTGGCCAATTTTTAAGAGATCAAATCCGTTCGATTTGCCCTGTAGCCGAAGCGGGCGAAATCCACGCCGGCGGAACTATGTGGTGACAGAGCGAATTGCGCTCTCTAATATTTAGTAGAGCACTCAAATCACGCTTTACGAGGCCGCTAGCTTCATGTTGCGCAACTTAATCATTAGCTCATTTAGTGTCTTTGCCTTGACGTTCGGTCTTACCGAAATTGCTTGTCGAGTTTTTTTGGAATCACGACTTATTGAAAAATTCAATGAGCTCAATTCTGTTGAGTGGCAACGTGCAGCGGCCCTAGTCCCTGATTTTAATCCCACGCGTGATTTTAAGTATGGATTTCCTCACGTTGCTCACCCATATTTTGGTCATGTCCCAGCTCCGGAAATCCTAGACCGCGAAAAGACTCCCAAATATATTTCACGTTTCGAAAATGACGAGGTCTTTAGAAGAATGAGGACCGCCGATGATTTTGTTATTGGAATTTTCGGGGGTTCTGTAGCAGACGATCTGGCACGCTGGGAAATGCAGACAGAGACCTTGGAAGCGGAACTAAAAGCAAAATTGCCGGCACTCAGGAAGCGCCACTTTAAGATTGTTAATTTTGCTGCAGTGAGAGGGTCCCAGCCGCGACAATTTTTTATCGCAAGCCTATATGGCCATTTGCTTGATTTGGCAATTAACCTCGAGGGATTTAACGAATTAAATCAAATTCGGCCGACGGAATTTCCCCCCTATTTTCCGGGCTCGAGTTTCGATCAACTTTTCTTTCAGCGCTCTCAGCGCGATATGATCATCAGCCATGAGTTTATAGGGACCGCAATCAAGTATCATCGATTGAAAGCTGAATTATCTCAAGCCCCTTCGCACAGTTCATTGGTTAGATCTGTTCAGCTCGCAGAGTTGATACTGTTCAATAAAAAGCTAAAAGACATTGAAAGCTCGAAACCCGATCAAAGCACACCCGCCTATCTACAAATGCGCCCAAGTACGGTTTCGGAGCTCATCGAGCTTTGGCATAACCAGTCTCAAAATCAGGCCTTACTTTTGGCTCGGAAGAAAGTCCCAGCTTTCTTTTTCCAGCAACCGGCTCCCGCGATTCCGGGCTCTAAACATTTGACCGGCGTGGAGTTAGGATTTCGCAACTCTCTAAAAGCAGAGGATCAGGCTTGGACCGATCTCACGATGGGTCAAATTGCCGCAGAGAGGATTTTTGCCTTAGATTCAGAAATGCACTTCGAGAGTTTACTTTGGATTTTTCGTGACGAGCCACGTACCGTATATGTCGATTTTTGCTGTCATTTGAACCCGATAGGTAACGACCTCGTAAGCAAGTCGATTGTGAAATATATCTCTAGACATTTAGTGTGCCAAGGGGGCAAGGCTTGCTATCTGCGTAACTTTCATCAAACTGAGCCAAGATGAATATATTGGGCGTCTCCGCCTTTTATCACGATTCGGCGGCGGCCCTGATTGGTGACGGGAAAATTCTGGCAGCTGCGCAAGAAGAACGATTCACGCGAATTAAGGGAGATTCGAGTTTTCCGCAAAATTCGATTCGTGCATGCCTTGAGATGTCGGGTCAATCGGCCAGAGATTTGGATGCCCTAGTTTATTTTGAAAAACCCTGGCTCACATTTGAGCGCCTGCTTGTTTCTTCAATGGAGAATGTTCCCCATTCGTTGCCCGCATTTTTGGCTGCGATGCCTAAGTGGTTGAATGGAAAATTGAATATAAGGACTACTTTAAGACGGGAATTTCATAAACACGTCGATGCCTTCGCTCCACCCATTTACTTTAGCTCACACCATCTTTCCCATGCCGCTGTCGCATTTTATCCCTCCTCCTTTGAAGACGCCGCAGTGCTATGCATGGATGGGGTGGGGGAGTATGCCACAACATCTTTGTGGAAGGGCAGTGGCCGAGAGTTAACCCAGCTCTGGGAACTCCACTTTCCCCACTCAATTGGTTTGCTTTATGCCGCGTTCACCTCCTTTTGTGGCTTTAAAGTGAACAGTGGCGAATATAAGCTCATGGGGCTGGCGCCGTTTGGAAAGCCGCGTTTCAAAACTCTGATCGAAAAGGAGATGATAAAAATTGAGGATGACGGAACGTTTCAATTGAATATGCGCTATTTTAATTATCATCGGGGGTTGAGCATGGTCTCACGCCATTTCGCAGAATTGTTTGATGTCCCGGCTCGAGTGTTTGAAGGTCCTATGCTTGAGATTTACATGGATCTCGCGGCATCCATTCAGGCCGTGTTGGAAGAAGTTGTGCTACGACTTGCGCGGACAGCGCGAAATGAAGTTGGGTCAGACAACCTATGCTTGGCGGGAGGGGTCGCATTGAATTGCGTCGCGAATGGCCGCATTGCCACGAGCGGACTATTTAAGCGAATTTTTATTCAGCCCGCTGCGGGGGATGCGGGCAGTGCACTGGGGGCCGCGTTGGCCTATTGGCACCTGCATTTAAAGAAAGAACGCGAAATAAAACCGGATTTCATGCAGGGTGCACGACTAGGCCCACAGTACAGTGACGACCAGATTCGCACCTTGCTCAGGAAGACAAAGTTGAACTTTCAAGAGTTGGCTGCGGATGAACTAGTCGCAAGGACCACTCAATTGCTAATCGAACAAAATGTCGTCGGATGGTTTCAGGGCCGAATGGAGTTTGGACCTAGAGCATTGGGAGCGCGTTCGATAATTGCGGACCCCCGCAATGCGTCGATGAAGAGTACCTTGAATCAGAAGATTAAGTTCCGTGAGGGATTTCGACCGTTCGCGCCGATTGTACTTGAGAGTCACGTGAACGATCTATTTGATTTGCCCATGAGTAGCCCCTACATGCTGTTAGTTGGCCAATCTAAAAATCCTGAGGCGCTGCCGGCGATCACCCATGTTGATCGCTCTGCGCGGATCCAAACGCTCAATCGCGAATCCGATCCTTTGATGCATCAGCTGCTCGAACGTTTTTTTGCGAGCACCGGCTGCCCGACGCTGATCAACACTTCATTCAACGTTCGCGGTGAGCCGATTGTGCTGACCCCCGAGCAAGCCTTAAACTGTTTTTTCAATACGAACATCGACGCCCTTGTCATGGGCTCATTTTTGGTTGAACGAAGGCAAAATGCCCATATTCAAAAAGATGAATCTTGGAGAGATCATTTTGAACTCGATTAAACAGAAATACGTCGAGATATTGCGCGTAGCGCCGGTCTCAGAACTTTCTCCACAGCAGGTGAGATTGAGATTGGCCGCTATGACGATCGGTGCATTAGCACTTGGCCCAAGTAAGATCTGGTTTTATGCCACAGTGGGCATGGTCTTCGTCGTCCTATTCTTTTTCGTGCAGGCGGCACGTCGCATTGCCAAATTTGTTGACTCATTGGCTATGGCAGCTTCGCATTTACTGGTTCTCAGTC
>JAYWAE010000400.1:0-9085 GCA_043782715.1 Pseudobdellovibrionaceae bacterium
CAGAGCAAGCGAGAACGCGGCAGCTTTTTTCATACGATATAGAGTAGTGCCGGTCCCGACCGGTTGGAATCTATTTTGCTCTTCTCCCATCTCCATAGGCCGTTTCCATGGAGGGCAGCCATATGTTCGATTTCAAGAGTTTTTCACCCGCATTTGCAGCCAAATTGGGTTGCGCAGTGACGATTTCCGTCCTGATCAGTGCCTGCTCGAGCGAGCCGGCCATGACTGATCAAGCCGAGATCCCAAAAGCAATCCAACAACGAACGCCGGAGCCCGGGCAGGCTGCACGAGCCGTCGTCGGCCAAAACAGCGTTCCTCGTAAAGCGAGAAAACCTTCCCGCAAAAAGAAAACGTTCGCTCATCACACCGTGAAAAAACCGAAAGGTACCTCCGTCGCCCAGATCGCGAAAGCGGAAATGAATGGCCCGACTCCCCCGCCTGCTCCGGGACTGACTGAGTCGACCCCACCGCCTCCGACTACATTGCAGATTCCGCTTCCGCCGCCAGTCGCCTTCGACCAAGCACCGGCTGAACAGCCCAAAGACTTTTGGGCGATATGGCTGGCAGCGATTATGTTGTCGAGTGGCGGCTTGTTGTGGTTTGCTTTACGCCGCAACGGTACACGCAAGGGCAAAGGCGGACGCCGCCTGATTTTCAATACTTAAAACAATAAATGGGCACACCCGCCGGGTGGCCTGCGTGTTCAAGAATTGAGAAAACGGCCGACCGATTCAGGTGCGGCGTTTTGCATGACGAATTCGGACATGGACGAGAAGTTTTTGACCACTCCCCGTGCGTCGCCGGCGTTTTCCAACTTGATCCCGAAGTTGCGTTCGAGAGCCGACACGATTTCCACCGCGTCCAGGCTGTCGAGCGCCAACGCGCCTGAGCCGCCGATGATTTGTTCATCGTCCGTGATTTGCTCGGGCAGCACGTTTTTAACGTTGCACTCGCGGATCACCATCCGTTTGAGCCCATTTGAAAGCATTGCCTTGGTCATGGGCCTTAATAAACCTCAGACCAGCGAAAACGCAACCGGGAAACGCCTAGAAATAAAATTGAAAATCCCATTAGCACCGCCAGCTTCCCTAGAGTGGCCACCAGGCCCGCTTTACGCACGATTAAATCATGATAGGCCTCGAGTCCCCAATGCAAAGGCGAGATCATCGCGATCTGCTGCATAAATTCGGGCATCACGAAGCGCGGGATCATGACTCCACCTAAAATGGCCAAAATCACCACGCTTAACGCGCCAAAAGCCGAAGCCTGCTCGGGAGTCCGGCTCAGGCAGGAGACCATCAAACCGTATGAAGTCGCAGTCAGCGCGCAGACCACCGTCACTACGAGCACCGCCCAAAGGCTGAAATCAAGCGGCAGACTGACACGAGTGATTAGTGGCAGAAGAAAAACACCGATCGCAAACATCAAGGTAAATTGCAAAATGTTAATGAGCAAAAACGGCAGAACTTTACCCGCGATCAAGTGCCCGCGCGCCACCGGAAAACTGAGCAGGCGCTTGAACACGCCGAGGCGGCGGTCCCGAATCATACTGTTGGCCATCGGAATGACGATAAAAAACATGCCAAACAAAGCCCATGCCGGCACCGTCTGTTGAATGGGATTGGGAAGCACACCCCCACCCCAGGCCCGCTCTTCGATCAAGCCCTCGAAGCGGCTGATGTCGGCGATTTGCGCAGCGCCGTCTTGCAATTGTTTAGTGGCCTCGGCAATCAATACGGCTTGTAAGGCCAAGCGAAAGTTGGCCTCGGCCAGAGCCCGCAGTGCATGATCCAAAGCCGGGTCAAACACGAGTTGAATTTTGTCTTCGGGTTGCAGAGGCTGCCCTTGCTGCAAGCGTTCCACGGTAAGCCCGACGTCGGCCGGTAAAATCATCGCCATCGGTAGACGGTGGTTGGAATCCAAATCCTCGCGCACGTCGATCTGCCAAGCAAAACGCCGCATTTCCCGTACCAGGTTGCCGCAAGCCGTACCCTCTGCACAACCACCCGCCGCCACGACCTCCAGTCGCATTCCGCGTCCGACTTTGGCTAGGTAAACATCCTGCAGCGCGAACGTTAGAAAAATAATAAAAGCCAAGGGCATCACGAACAGCAAAGCCAAAGCTTGCCGGTCTTTGAGCAAGATGCGCAATTCATGTAAAAAGAGTTGCGCCACCTTTCGCATCACTCCACCTCGCGGCCGGTGAGATCGAGGTAGCGGCGCTCGAGATCGTCATGCCCCAGCACGTCTTCCAGTTTGCCACTCATCAGCATGCGGCCACCGGCGAGAATGCCGACTGAATCACAAAGTGTACGCACTTCTTCTAGGTAGTGAGTGGAATAGATCAAGGTGACGCCGGCATTTCGCAATTCCAGAATCTTCGCAAAAATAAATCCACGCGACTGGGGATCAACGCCTACACAAGGCTCATCGAGTATCAAGAGCTCAGGCTTGTTGAGCAACGCCACGGCCAAGTTCAAACGCCGCTTCATGCCCCCCGAAAATTCGCTCACCGTTTGATCCCTGCGAGCTTCGAGCCCTACCCAGTGCAAAACCCGGTCGGCGGCTTCACGATCCAGATCCATCATACGCGCGAAGAACATCAGATTTTCGAGCGCGGTGAGAGTGGGATAAAGGGCAATCTCTTGTGGAGCATACCCTAGTTTACTTTTGTAACTGGAAACCGCCGTTCGATCGGCCCCTAGGATCTGCGCCTTCTTGTAGCGGCCATCGATTTGACCGCACAGAAAAGAGATCAGCGTGGTCTTGCCCGCACCGTTTGGACCCAGCAAGCCAAAAAAAGATCCGCGCGCCACTCGCACGTCCAGCCCGTCGAGCGCCTTGATCCGGCCCCCGCGGTAGCTCACGTCCAAGCCTTCGACTTCGACCGCGCTAGTGATACTGCCTCCTCAAGTTTTTAAACACCGCCGCCTCACGCGCGCTGATGTCGAGAAGGAGATCCGGAATTCGCCCATAAGGTTCTTGCAGGCGATCCTTACAAAATTTTGCCGCAAGAGTCGCAAACTCACGCCACACGTTGCCGGCATCGGTCAAATCACGCGCGGCCGTCAACAAAGCCGGCTGGTGCAATTTCTCGCCCGCCTCTTGCAAAAAGGCCGCGTACAGAAAACGAAAGCCGGCGCCACCGGTTCCAATTTCCTCTTGCATGCGCACCACGTTGGCCAAATAGAGCTTTACCGTTTCCGCATCGAGCTGGCTTGGCCAGCGGCGCATCTTGCGGCTCAAGTAGCGGATGCCGCTCACACCGGCGAAAAATACCGGTGACGACATCCTATTCGCGGTCTCGCGCACGCCCTGGCGCACGGCGAGCAGCAAGCGCTCATCGCCAATCACGGCGTTTGCTTCCACAAGCGGAAAAAACAGCAGCCCTTTCGGTGCCAGCACACCTTTCGAGAAACGGGCTTTTGACATCGCGTGTGGCGGACATAGGGTCACGTTCTCCATCACCGGATCGCTGACCTGGTAATCGGCGCCCTCTTGCCCATAGACGACTAAATTATGCGCATTGAATTGAAAACGAAACTGCTCCGGAATGTACGGCAACCAGAATATATTACTGCGCACGCCGACCGCGCGGCCCGCAGCGGCGAACTCATCGAGCGCACGCCGGCCATGCAGTGGATCGCGGAATTTATGATAGGCAAACGGCACGCCCAAACGCTTACAGGTTTTTTTAAAAATCCCACCCGGCATCGAACGGTAGCTGGTGAGCGGCAAGCCCATCACTTTGACAAATGGAATATGCGTAAAGAAAAGCCCGCTGCCGATGCCGAAAGCCATGGCTTCCGAAACCGGCAGGCCCGCCCCGCGTAAGAGATTGCTGGTCACTCCGGACTCGCAATGTGCGGCCTGGTGGTGGGTGTAAACAGAATTCATTCCTTCCCCTTATACTCGCGCAGACGCGCAGGTTCGATATCCAGGCACTCCGCATAGCGCGCCACCCACCTGGCGTTCAAACCGCGAAAAACCCGAGGGCGCAAATGCCGGCGCACCCGCCACTGCATCACACCCATGTTTTGAGCCAATAGGCCCGGATCCATTTGTCTCAACTTCATAAAATACTCGAGCGGGCTGGCCAGCCCGGACGCCACCGCTGAGCGCGTGCGTTCGAGGTCCGCGTGGATCACCTTCCACGCCACTTCCTTCACTGCGGCTTCGACTTGCCAGCCACTGCTTTGTGCGGCTTCAAAACGGCCGTCGTCGCCGACGGCGTAGCAGATTTTTTTGCCGCCCTCAAATGCCGGATCTTGGTCCTGAGGCACATCATTTTTTTTCATGATCAGACGGCTTCGAGCTCGAAGTAATAGACGCTGAAGCGCGCGCTTTCGGGCACGTAGCAAAGTATTTTTTGGCCGCGCTCCAGCTTCTTCTGCCGGATCAGCTCGCTGATAAATACCAAAATCGACGCCGACCCGACATTGCCGCGGTCATAAAGAGAGGTGAACCAACGCTCGAACGGAATGGCAAAATCCACCCGCGCCAAGGTGTCGAATAGCGTTTGGCGGAAAAAATGCGATGAGTAATGCGGTAAGAACCAAGTGTAATCACCGGGCTGCAAGCCGCGCTTCTTTTTCAACGCAGTCAATGGACGCTCCACAGTGAGTTCGGGCACCCGGTCACGCAGCTGACGAATATCTTGGTGAATATTCATGGCGAAGCGATGCTTGATTGGATCGTCGATCAGACGCAGGTCTTTCCACGGCACGATCGTGCCATCGCTCCCGCGATGGCCGCCGCCGAACATGCAGACGTCTTCTTCGTTGGCATAGGAGCGGCCCTCGATCCAGTTCAAACGCAGATTGACCCGGCCGGCGTCGGGCTGATCGCTCAGGTACATGGCGCCGGCACCGTCTGAAAGCATCCAGCGCAGAAAATCATGTTCAAACGCGACCAGCGGATTTTTTTCCAGCTCGCTCACTCTTTGTTCCGATTCGGACTCGAGAAATTCCGAGCGCATGAATTTGCTCGACGTCTCGGAACCGGTGACGATGGCGCGCGAAGTGTCGCCGGCCAGAATGCTCAAGTAAGCGTTCTTCAACGCAGAAGAAGAGCTGCAACAAACACCGGAGGTGGTCACCACTTCGCCCTGAAAATCGGCCAGGTGCCCTTGCACCATTTGGCCATGGGCCGGCACGAGCACGTCGGGTGACGAAGTTCCACAGCACATCAGCTCCACCGCGCGCAAATCCAACTGCGGATTTTCCGCGAACAAAGCGCGAACGGCCTCACTGGTCAGCTGAGCGTTGGTGTGCGTCGGCTGCCGAGTCTCGCGATCGATGGCGTAGTAACGAGTTTTGATTTGATTGCTTTGCAAGACGATCGCCCGTGAACGCGAGGGCTTGCCGCGTACGGCTCCCAGCACTTTCTCTATGTTGTCGTTATCTACAGGCGCGTTGGGAAAGACAGCGCTGGTGGCGTTGATAAATACTGACCGGCTCAAAATCCACTCCTGCGGAATACATCCGTTTAGGCATGATGTTGGAATAATTTTGAGTCATTTCCCACCAACAACTCGATTATCTTTGTACAAGGACCAACGCTGACAATCAAGGCGATGAGGTTCAATCGAAACAGAATCAGCAAAATATCTTGCCAAGGCCCCGGCCGCGGCGCCAATGCCAGGATCGCTGGTGCCCATGCGCGAAAAAACCGATTCCCTATGCGATCCATAAGGCGGAGTGAAACCCGGTCGAGATTGGATTTCAGCAACTCGCGTTCGATGGTCTGCCCGTGAGATTCGCTCCAGGAGCGGTGCAGCTGCCTCCCAACTGCAGCAAGCGCAGTAAAGTCAGCGGCTTGAATTCCCGCAGGCGGAAAAAATGAAAATGCATTTTTCCGGCCCGTAAGCATCCAGCGAGGGGTGGTGACAAACGAGGCCCATAGCGGGCTTAATTCACATATGGTCACCTGCCCTAAAAACTCTGCCCCTAATTTTATCAATGCACCGCGCACAGTCTTGGATGCAGAGTACCAAAGATTTCGACAGGTCAAAACTGTAACGACCTTCTTACCGCGCAAACCATGGGCTTCCGGCGATTTGAGAAAACCTTGAAACGGTAGCGACGGCGACAAAAACCAAACCTGATAGCCAAGCACGATCAAATCATATTTCTCCCAATCGACGCCGGTGGGTTTTGTCCGCGGTGCCAAACCCCGCACACAACGCGGAAAAGCCCGGAAAAAACCGCTCATCGACCAAGGAAAATTAAAAGTCTCTTCACACTCAAAGCGCACGATATCGCAATCGGGTTGAAAGGAACGTGCGAGAGTTTCAATGGCTTCCGCCGATTGACCCGTTTGGGAATAGTAGAGAAACAGGGTTCGCGACATGTTAAATGAGTTCTAGCCAAAAACTAAGCCCTTGAATAGAAAGAAGCCATGACGCGCCAGAACTCGCACTCCATCACCGGGATCGGCCTGCTTTCCGCGGCTGGCTTGGGCGTGGAGGAGACGCGGCGTACGTTTTTCTCTGGCCACGAGCCCAAATGGTTGGATGCAGAAGAGCGGCGCTTTCTAAAATTCGCACCGCAAATCGCGTGGCTGCAACGCTTCGATCTGCCGGAAGATTTTTTTCTTCCCAACCTTTTCGCGTTGCTGGCGGTTGAGGAAGCGCTGGCGATGGCGGGCCTCACGCGCAGCAGCCTGCGCGGCAAACGTGTGGGTGTTTGCATTGGCTCGACTTCGGGCGGATTTAACTACCGGGAAGAATTCGCGCGCGGGTATCACTTAGGCGAGAAGCCCTATCCGCACGCGCTATGGACGTTCTTTCGCACCAATAGTGCTCAATTTCTTTCTCGCTATTACGGCCTTAAGGGCCCGGTCATGGTCGTCAACAACGCTTGCACGTCAGGTGCAGACGCCATCGGCATCGCCGCCGGTTGGCTCGACGGCGATCAGTGCGATGCCGTCATCTGCGGTGGTACTGAGGCCATTCTCGAACGCATTTACTTTGGCTTTCGGTCACTCATGCTGTGTTCACCTGGCTTGTGCAAACCCTTCGATAAAAATCGCCGGGGACTTACGCTCGGTGAAGGTGCGGGTATTTTCATTCTTGAAAAATCAAACTCGGTTCGTCCGCCCGTAGCCCGCTATCTCGGCTATGGCTCGGGCAGCGATGCCTTTCACCCGACTTCGCCACATCCGGAGGCGCGTGGCTTGAATCTCGCGGTATCGGAGGCACTGGCCAGGGCTGGAACCTCGCGGGCTGCGATTGGGATGATCAATGCTCACGCTACTGGGACCACACACAATGATCTCACGGAAGGGCGTTGGATTCAGCGCCACACTCCACAGGCTCACGTTTCGGCCACCAAAGGCTATACCGGCCACACTCTCGGCGCGGCGGGTGCGATCGAAGCCGTCTTGACCGTGTTGGCGCTGCAGGATCAACGTTTGCCGGCGTCGCGTGGGTTCGCCGAATTCGATCCTGAAACCGGCGTGACTCCCGTGACGTCGGCTATTGACGCCGAATTCACAGCGGCACTCTCGCTCTCGCTCGGTTTTGGCGGCACCAACTCGGTACTCTGCCTGGGGAAAATTTGATGCGGGACCTATATTTAATTGGTTTAGGACAAATTTCAGCTGCAGGCCAAGGCATGGGCGCCTTGCGCCGGGCGCTTAGTGGCGAAACTCGAATTCACCCTACGTTCGCAAATGTAGAGACCGCTAGTGGCTCGGTGCGATTGCCCGTATATCAAGCGCCTGAGGCAGAGCTCCCTGGCGGGCTTCCTGAGAGCATCAAACGGCGGATGGCGCGCATTTCCCGCATGTGCTTTGTCAGTCTGGACGAAGCTATGCATGATGCCTTTGGCCCGCAACTGGAAGAAATCAGACAAACGCCGGCGCGCATTGGACTAGTTGTGGGCAGCGCCATGGGGTGCTTGGAATTGGCCAATCAATACCAAAAGCGCGTGATCTTTGAAGGCGCAGCTGGCGCATCGCCAAGTCTTTTCGCCAGCTCAATTCACAATTCGCTTGCCGCCCATCTCTCCATTTCGTTCGGCATTCAAGGACCGACCTCGACCGTCGCGACGATGGAACAAACCGCCGCGGGCGCATTCGGCTTGGCTGCGAATTGGCTGGAGCAGGGCCACCTGGACCATGTCGCAGTGGTCATAGGAGAAGAAGTCTCGGATTATCACCGCTACTTCCTCGCCCATACGGCCGGCGCGCAAGCCGGCGGGGTCGATCCCGAAAGCGATGCGTGTACCTCCGCACCCGGCGAAGGCTTCGCCAGTTTTGTTTTCTCGCGCCGGCAGGTGGGCGCGTACGCGCGCCTCATGGAAGTTTCCATGCACCGGACTTCGCCACCTGATTGCAGCCGCTACTTCGCCGCTGTCCATGGCGCCGAGGGCCAGTGGTCGGGTATGCGCGCGTGGCTAGCGGGTAAGCCGGCTGAATCCCATCTCAAACTCTTCGGCTCCACTCTGTGTAGTCTCGCTTTTGAAGTCCTGTGTGCGTCGGTCGAGCTTCACTCTTCCGCTGCCATCGCCTGTGTGCAGCTGACTGACGACGGCGGACAGTCCGTAACCCTCTCTAAGTCCTAGGACCCAGAGCTAGATCACGCAAGCCATTGGTCGCCATCCGACCGCCTGCAATTGCTGAGCAAACATCAGGTGTTTAATATAGAAGGGTGCAACCCGGGAGTACCCTCATGAGCCGCCTATTTTCTCTAGTCCTCGCCACTTTGATCGCGCTGCCCGCTGCGTGCTACGCCGATGACGAAGACGTACAAGATGATAAGAAGCCCAAAGAAGAAGCCAAAAAATCCACCGGCAAGAGTGAAATCGCCGAAATTTTGGATTCGATGGGGTATCCCGAGTTGCAAGTCGTTCCGCGCGCTAGCGAGCGCATCGCTCTCGAAGCCAAGATGGAAGACTCGACGTTTCTAGTCACCCACTGGCCGATCGAGATCGTCGCGCTCGCCACTCTCTACAGTGGTATGACGGCGAAAGGCCGCAATCGCTCCGACCTCACAGCGAAAGAGAAAAAGGATTCCACTACGATCGGGGCCGCCACCACGGCCATCGGCGCGGGCTGGCTGGCTGGGAGCATATTGCTCGGC
>JAYWAE010000401.1:0-3414 GCA_043782715.1 Pseudobdellovibrionaceae bacterium
TTGAGCAGCTCGGCCCACTCGAACACTTGCTTCACTTTCAACCGCGGGAAAGACGGCAATGTATTGAGCATGCGCTAAGTATGCGATTCAATTCTTCTACGGGCAAGGGGAAGTGGTGCAGCGCGGGTGGGCAGCGTCTCGATTCGGGAAGCGCAACACGAGTCAGGATTTCAAAGCGGACGAAACAGATCACGGATCGGGCAATGAAGGCAAATCTGCCGCTTTCGCGCACTTTCCTGGAAACGGTGGCGTTTAAAGCTGGCCGCGCGCTTGCTCTTGCTTAACGGCGGACGGCAGTCCAGGGAGGGCAGCCATATGAAAAAACAATCATGTTCTTTGATTCTCTCGGCTTCACTAACATTGTTCTTAGCGGCTTGTTCACATCAACCGATCAACTCCGGACTCGAAACTGGAGCCATTCCAAACGACGAGCCGGTAGCGGCAGTCGACACGGCCCCGCCGCCATCGAGTCTAGATGAAACCCCGCCGCGCGATACTTTCCCAGGCGCTAGCGCCGCGCTCGCGGAGCAGAAGACGGCGTCGGAAAAACGGGGGAGGCATCGCGGACATGGCAGCACCCACCGGTCCGCTGCGCACCGAAAAGCCACCGGGCGAAAGATCGCTAAACATAAATTGGATACCCGCAAGCATCAGGATCAGAACACTCTGACCGTGGCCCAAACCGACACGGCGCCCACTCCACCGCCGCCCACTCCACCGCAGCGTGAAGAAGCCTCGACAGCTCCGCCTATTCCCGTGACGGTACCGCTGGCCGAAGCCACCAGCGCAGTAGCAAAAGCGGGCAGCCGCGATTGGATAATCTGGACGATCTTCGGCCTCGTAGCCGCCACAGTCGTGGTCTACCATACAACCAAGGGACGCAAGTCGGATAGCTGGCCACACTCGCACGGCGTCTGAGATGAGGACTATTGCATCCTGTTGGGGGACGGGCTGGTTCCTGTCTTGCATCTTCTCCGCAATAGGAGGCTGCTTTATGAAATCCAACCGTTTAAATTTAGTTTTCCTCATCGCTTTAGTAGTGGCCATCGCCCTTGGCGCTATTGCGGGATGGCAAGTGGGTGGCATTGCGGCTGCTGCCGTGGCCGTGGCTTGGGTGGCGACTAAAATGCGGGATGTCACCGACCGTTATCGTCCCCCGGCCCTCTAGGGGACTGGACGTTCGAAATTTCAGCGTAGGTTGACTCGCGGCCTAAACTGCGTGCATGACTTTGGTATGACAGAAGATCGAATTACCGACTTAGAAATCAAGTACAGCCACCTGCAAATCGAAGTGGAAAAGCTTCAGAACACGGTGTTCGCGCAAGACAGCACCATTCAAAAACAGGATCAGGCGCTGCGTTTACTCAAGGAGCGCTTGGACGCGTTCGCGCGTGGCGACGGGGCGGTTGGCGGCGGAAATGAAAAGCCGCCGCACTATTGAGCTCCCCCGTTTCTAACTGACGTAGCGCGAAAGCGCGTCCACCAGCACTCGCCGCTCAATCGGCTTACTCACATGATCATTGAACCCATTCGCCAAGCAGCGGGCGCGGTCCTCCTTCATAGCGTGGGCCGTGAGCGCGATGATTGGTCCGACAAAACCGTCGTGGCGCAGATATTCGGTTGTTTGATAGCCGTCCATCCCCGGCATTTGCAGATCCATCAACACCACATCGAACTTCTGCTGACGGGCCAGTGCAATCGCAGCCGGTCCACTGCGCACCACTTGCGCAGTCGCACCTTCCAAACGCAGAAGCTGGCCGACGAGCATGAGATTTTCGTCGTTGTCGTCCACCACCAGAACTTGCAAGTCGTGCAGCCGGTTTTCAGAACCTACATTCGCGGGCCGTGAAGCTAGGCTGCGCACGTTCACCTGACCCGGATCAACAGCCACGATGAACGTGCTGCCTTTGCCGGGCGTGCTGCGCGCGAGATCAACGTCTCCGCCGAGTTTGTGCGCCAGGCGGCGTGCCAATGCAAGACCCAATCCGGTTCCGCTGTAAAGGCGGGTGGCGCGAAAATCGATTTGGCTGAAGGGTACGAATAGATCTTTCGCGTGTTCCGGTGCAATGCCTTTACCTGTGTCTGTCACTTCGAACACCAGCTTCGCAGGCGAATCCATACGGACGGTCACGGAGATTGAACCCGATGAGGTGAATTTGACTGCGTTGCCGATAACGTTGATCAAGACCTGCTTGAGCCGGAAGGGATCCGTCTGAATGAGCTCGGGCAGGTCGCCCATGCGTACCAAAGAGGTGGCGATATTTTTTTCACTTGCTCGGGCGCTGAGAAAGTCTTGAATTTCGCCAATCACCTCTTCGAGCTCGACCGGACCGATGTTAAATCCCATCTTCCCCGCTTCGACCTTCGACAAATCTAGAATGTCGTCAATGACGTTGGTGAGCAGCTTCCCGTTTTTACGGATGGTCTCCAGATATTTTCGCTTTTCATCCGTGCGCATAGCGGGCTCGCTGATCAACTCGGAAAAGCCAAGCACGACGCCAAGCGGAGTTCTAATCTCGTGGCTCATATTGGCCAGGAACGCACTCTTAGCCGCGTTCGCGGCTTCGGAGGCCTGCTTCGAAATTTCAAGCTCTTTGATCGTGCGCGCAAGTTCGAGGTGGGAGGCGTGCAATTGATCCTCGCTCTCTTTGAGGGCCGAGCGCTCGTGTTCGCGCTGGCTGACCACGGCCGCAACCACTAGGCCGGTCACCGCCAAAGTGGCGACAAATATATATAGATAGAACTCGTTGTAAATCGAATCGTCAGTCAAACTAAACGGTCCACCCCCGAAAGCGGAATACCAAATCGCAACCGATGAAAAGACGAAGATGGCCAGGGTCGCCCCGCGCTGGCCGAGCCGCATCGCCGCCCACAACAGCACCGGCACGAAAAAATAAAGCCGGACGGAAGCGTCAACCCCGCGGAAGGCCGTGATGGCGGTGGTCAGACCCATTCCAAAAAACATCCACTCCCAAACCTTGATAGCGCGCCAGGAGAAGCGCTCAAAGTGGTTCGGCTCTGCGAAAATAAGCAGTAGCGGTGCGATCAACATGACGCCCATTGAATTGCCTATCCAATACTGTATCCAATAGCGCCAATCCACGGCATGGTAGTTCGTCCATTCAATCAAAGGCACACCTAGGACAGTCCCAGCCGCGGTGCTGATGAGAGCCGCCCCCAAAAGAAAGCGCACGCTGTCACAAAGCCGGTCGAGCGATTTATGAAAGTCCCCGCCGAAGTTGCAAAGATATAGTCCGAGCACGGGCTCAAGCGAATTTCCCGCGGCGGCTCCCAGAAAGGGAATTAACGGTTCGCCATTGAGTCCATGCACGGCGAGCGTGCCCAAAAATATGGCCGGCCAGACACTTGGCCCCCACTGCATGAGCGCGAACAGTGCAAATCCGGCCGCCGGCC
>JAYWAE010000402.1:0-3406 GCA_043782715.1 Pseudobdellovibrionaceae bacterium
GATCGCATTATCAAACTGCTCAGTTTAGTGCCGGTGCCCTTTGCTTCGCGTGCAGAGGCTAACGATTTCTTCGAGAAGAGCTATCCGGATCTAATTGCCTTTTATCCGCAGCCGCGAGTGGTGGCGCGCTTTCTCCACGCAAATATTGAACAGAAACCCGATGGAAGCATGAACTGGCGCTTTGATCGCGACGCCATTGTGCAAAGCATGCGCGACGGCCGAAACAGCGACCGTTGGACCGAGTTTGCAAATTTGAAAATGCCGGTGCTGATCGTGCGCGGGGAGCAGTCCGCGGATCTGAGCCGCCCAGTATACGAGCGCATGCTCAAAACATTGCCTCACGCCCAGGGCGTGGAGATCGCGGGGGCGGGCCATTGGGTGCACTTTGACCAATCCGAGGTCTTCATTCGTACATTGAAAGATTTTTTTCACGCGAGTTTGGGGACCAACCTTTGACTTAATTTTGTGAATTCGTATACTAGGGCTAATTTAGTGAGTTTGACAATAGGCGTCATTGTTCTCGTTATGCTGCGAGAACGTAAATAGAAAAAATTAGGAAAAAGAGCTGTGAAGTTTTCTGAGTTGCAACTGCATCCCGCCCTACAAGCCAATCTAGAACGCATCAAATTCGTCGATTGCACGCCCATCCAAGATCAAGCCATTCCGCTGTTGCGCAAAGGTAAAGATCTCTCGGGTCTCGCGCAAACCGGAACCGGCAAAACCGGCGCGTTTCTGATCCCACTCATTGACCGCGTTTTGAAAGGCATCAAGCCCGACCCAAGCGTCGCCGAATCGGAAACCGTTCCCTTCGCCGATTGGAAGAAGAAGCAATTCATTCTGGTCCTCGTGCCGACGCGCGAACTCTGCGAACAGGTGCAAGAGAACGCCATGAGCTTCACCGAGGGCACCGGACTCGACAGCGTTTCGATTTACGGCGGCACCACCTACGAAAAACAAATCACGGCGCTCAAGAATGGCGTCGAAATCGTCATCGCCACCCCGGGCCGCTTTATCGATCTTTACAAAGATCATATCGCCGATTTGGCCATGGTGCGCGCGGTGATCTTTGACGAAGCGGACCGCATGTTCGACATGGGTTTCAAAGACGACATGAAGTTCATCCTGCGCCGGATTCCGCGCGAGCGGCAATTCCTGGTCTTCAGTGCGACTTTGAATTTTGAAGTTTTGAATACGGCCTACGAATATGGCGCCGACCCGGTCGAGATCAACGTCAGCCGCGATCAGGCCAAGGCCGAGAACGTCAAAGACAACATTTTGCACGTTGGCCAGGTCGATAAGCCGCAACACCTATTGTCGATGCTCAAGAAATTTGAGCCACGCCAGGCGATCATCTTCAGCAACTTCAAACACAACGTCGAACGCATCGCCAAATTTTTGAGCAGCAATGGCGTACCCGCGATGGGCATTTCGAGTTTACTGACCCAGGCTCAGCGCAATCGCGTGATGGAGCAGTTCAAAGCCGAGAACGACCGGAACATTTTAGTGGCGACTGATGTTGCAGCTCGCGGCTTGGACATCCGGGGCGTCGACATGGTCATCAATTTTGATTTACCTGATGATGCCGAAAATTACGTCCATCGCATCGGCCGCACCGGACGCGCCGGCGCCACCGGCACCGCGCTCAGCATGGTCGGTGACCGCGATGTGGACGCGCTTGGACGTATCGAAGAATATCTCAAACACAAAGTCGAAGCCATTTGGCTCGAAGATGCGGACCTGGTGAAAGAGTTCCAGCCGTTCCCGCGCGATGAACATCGCGGACCGCCCAAGCGTGGCGGCGATCGCGGTGGCCGTCCCGATAGCCGAGGCCCCCGTGGCGATAGCCGTGGACCTCGCGGTGAAGGACGTGGCGGACCGAGAGGCGACCGTGACCGTGGACCGCGTGGCGGCGGCGATCGCGGACCGCGCCCACCCCGTGTTGAGGGTGGACCGCGGCCTGAGGGCGGCGGACCACGCCAAGACGGAGGACCTCGTCATGAACATCGCGATCGCAACAGCGGCCGCCATCGTGACAATGGACCGCGTGATCCGAATGCTCAAACTGCCAATGGACCTGCAGGTGGAACTGGCCCGCGCCAAGAGGGCGGACCTCGCCGTGATCATCCGCGTGGCCCGCGCCGTGACAACCGCGGTCCGCGTGGCCCCGGCGGTGGACCTGGTCAAGCGCAACGCCAAGGTCAAAGCCAAGGCGGGCGCCACGGTGGTGGTGGGGGAAGACCCGATCATCGCCAAGGTGCCAACGGCCCGCGCCGCGATCAGGGTTCGCGCCCACAAGGTGGACGTCCACATCAAGGCGGCCCGCGCCCAGCTGCTAAAATGGCCGGCGCTAAACAAGCCGGTATCGGTAAAAAAGTAACCGGTTTCTTCAAAAAGTTGTTCGGCGGGAACGAGTCTTGAGTTCCGCCGTTCCCGACGGTCTTTCACTTCCCGTTCGTCCCGGTACGATGTGGAGCGGACATTTTGTCGCCGACAGCGAAGCCTATTGGATCAAAACCTGGGGGCTGCCCGCGATATTCGCGACCGAGCGCGTGCCCTTCAGTCAAATTCGTAAACTCAAGCGCAAATCCGTCGGCTGTCTCGAGATCACCCACGCCATCGGTCCGGCCTACTTGACCGAAGTGCGCGGCGTCAGTGCGCAAATCGATCAGATTTGGAATTTTTTAAAATCCCGCCGTCCCGACATCATCGCCGATGAAACCGAAGCGCAAAAGCCCGTGGATGAAGCGAGCCGCTTGCATAGCCGTCTCATGTTGACTGTGATACTCACCATCGTCGGCGTCGCCATCGCAGCGAGTGCCGCTAAGTTTTTACTCGACGGATTGTTCTAGTTCGCGCGCTCGACCCATTCAAACGTCTTCACGATCTCATTGCAGTCTTGCACGGTCTTCGAGAACGACTCACGGCCGTCGCGGCAGGTGAGTGTGACGGCGGTTTTGTCTTTGAGAAAAACCACTTGGCGCAATTGTTTATGTGTTTCGCGGCTGACGATGTCGAGTAAAAAGGCATTGGCCTCTTTGATTTTGATCGGCTTGGCGGTCAGCACTTCAAAACCAAAGCGCGAGTAATCCTTCATCCATTTTTTGACGTACACTTTGAGCGTTTGCGTTTGGCGCAGATCATCGACCCGCACGGTGAGTGCCGGCTGTTGGCCGCTGGCGGGGATAGGTGAGCGGTAGACCGTGACGAGCGACGGAATGTGTTTGGGCGGGGAGCTCTGCACCCACGCGGTTTGCGCACTGTTCATGCGGAAGCCTTTGGGTGACAAAAACAATCCCGGTTCTGCCGAGACCAAAGGCGAGCTGCTGGTGCCGGGGATGGGCGCCGCGTTCGCGATGGATGCAAGCATGAGGAACGGCAACAGGTGTTTCATGAGCTCAGGATAGTG
>JAYWAE010000403.1:0-3401 GCA_043782715.1 Pseudobdellovibrionaceae bacterium
TTGAACTGCTGGGCAAAGTGAACGGCTTCGCTCACATCTGAGCCTGAACCGTCAACGGAGATGCTCGCCTTGTTGAAGAGATCGTTCATCAGCGAATAATAGAGTGGCAGGCGGGTGACGCCGTCATTTTCAAACCAGCGATTTTGATAAAATTCTTTGGCGCGGCGGCCGCTGGTGCCGAAGATTTTCGCGTACTCGACGTCATAGCTGTCCATCGTGCTCGCCGATACGAACTTGACGAAGGGATCCGCTAAGTCCTTCGCGCTCAATCGATTCGAATTGTCTTTGTCTGTAGCCGTCGGCTGAAAGAGGTAAATGGACTCGAGAGTATCCAGATAATCTTCCAAAGTGGTGTCCACCTGCAGATTTCCGCCCCACTGGATGTAGGCTTCTTTCGTACCTCTGAGCATGTTCAAGCCGTCGGTGATGAAATCCTCGCGGTCTTGTGCGGTCACGCCTTTAAAAGTAATGCTAGTGGCCGTGCCTTTGGAGTACATATCCTCACGCACGATGCCCTCGGGCATGTACACGGTGACAGGCCGCGAGCGCGCGTTCATCTTGACGTCACCCGCGTAATTTTTCATTTCTTTGGCGCTGATGTTGGTAAAAATATCGGATTCGACGCGTGCTTTCACGCGCATCAGCAGATCGTACTGCGACATCCGGTAATTCAGGCCATCGAGCTGGTCGAATTTATAGGGGCTGTTTGCGGCCCGGAAGAAGCCGGCGTTGATTTTATCCACCGCGTTTTTCAAAACCGTGGCATCCGTCATTTCGGCTAACGGCTTGATCATGTCGTAGATCATCCCTAAGTGCGCGCGCTCTTCGTCGTAAAGGCGGTTTGCCCGGCGGCGCTCCAACTCACGCAAGTTCAGCGCGCAATCAAAGTACGCTTTGTGATTGACCAGGAATTGTTGAGCAAAGTCGAACTGCAGCTGGTCCAAATCAGTCAAAATCGCGCGGGCTTTGACGAGATCGGGGTGCGGTTCGTCTTTCTGAATCTCTCCTTTGCGAATGAGATCAGCTTCAATGATATCGATCATGACTTTCGCATAGGTCTTGCGCGCCTCTAGCTTCGCGATCATCGAACCGGCAATGTCTTTGGCGCCGGTCAAAAACTGGCTGAGGACTTTGAGCGTGCCGGTGGGACGCGCACCGCTCACCGCATTGACGCTGGCATGGCCCAGGCCCGCGTAAGTGAAGTCGCGCAGATCCAAAAAGTTGATCGCCTGATGCGGAGCCGAGGAGATTTTACCGCTTTCATAAGCGCAAATAGCCTTGGCCATGTTGAAGTCCGCATCGCTGGCCGTGGAGTTTTTGTAATCGGCAAGCGATTTGCGCAATTCGCCGATACTTTCACCAATGTATTTGGAGAAGATGAGGTCGAAAAATTTGCTGCGCGCAGATCCAGTGGCGCTCGAGTCGTCTTTTGCGACGAACGCCTTTAAACCCTCAGTCGAGAGCAAATATTCGAGTGAATAGAGCAGCATGGCCCGGTCCAAGGCCTCGGGGTCCTTACCGAAGCGGAACCATGTTCCTGCGACGCGGCCGTCGAAAAATTCTTGCAAGACCGTATCGGCCACGACCTTTACAGTTCCCCACCAGGTATGCACCTCGATCGTGCCCTTCATTTTGGCGAGGAAGTAGGTCATGACGATCATGTTCGGAAACGCGGCTATATAGTGAATGTTGCGATTGATCGCCTTCAAGGTTTCATCCGCATCCTTGTATTCGGACTCAGGCGTATTGAGATTCTTGAAATAGCTGTTCATCATCTTGTCGAGCAGGTCGGCTTGCGCTTGAATGGTGTACCAACGCCCAGTGATCTCCCGGCTACGGACCAGTGCCTCCTCGAAAATTTTATCGCTGGCGATATCCGACGCGTAGATCGAGGCCATGAACCGGTTTGTCTCCATGACTAAATCGGCCAAGTATATCTTAACGTAGTTCGTGACCATAAGTGGCAGTTCGGCGCGCGCACGCGCGGAATTTGAACTGCGCAGCACCATCATCGCTTCGTCGGTGCTGAGATCGCCGCGGAACACGCGGTCGACGATGAAAAAATATTCGTTAAAGAATGTGCCCGCGGGAAAGGTTTTTTCCGGGGACTTGAGGGCTGGCCTCGAATTTTCAATCTTGGCCACGAGCTCGGTGAGACCCAAGTTTTTGAAAAGATGGTCTTGGTGTTGCGTCCGGATGTCATCAATCATTTGCACGAACGAGGGGCCAAATGTGTCGCGATCATTTTGCGATTCGGCGATGGCTTGGCCCATGCTCGGCACCATTTGCGTGCGAGCGGTGTCGACATAAAGGCAGCATTTTGTCGCGAGGTCGAACATGACTCCGGTTCCGTACTGGAAGATGTCCGATTTCTTGCGCGAAAATCCCCATGGCTTGAAATTTTCGACGAAATCGTGAAACTCAGCCGATTGCAGGTCTGCGGGAGTGTACTTGGCGATGATCGTCTCAAAAATCTGGCTGTGCACTTCCGCCAGGTACGAGGTCGACATTGAACTGTGATTGTCGCCGGGGCACACAGGCTGAGCTTTTGCCCAAGCTAGGTAAATGGCAAATAGACGGGCATATTTGAGATAGGCAAACTGGAATTTGGGATCTTGATATTGGGAACGCTTGCGCACGCCCATGGAGAGTATCAAGTAGCGCTTTTCAATTAGGTCGCGGCAAACCTGGTCACCGGAGTATTTGGTTTTGCCGGCGTACTTCGCCGTTTTGGCGTTGATGCAAATATCGGGAGATCCGGCGGCCTTGAGTTCGGCATCGATTTTGGCGTCGGTCTCGCCGGCTAGTAGGGCCATGATGTGTGTGTGGCGCGAGTCGCTAGCAAAGAGGCTGGCGTTGATGCAGTCCGTGCGCAAATCGCGCGAGCATCCGGAGAACACGGTATCGTAATAGGCCGTTTTGATACCCTCAAATTTTGCTGAGCGCGGCTTTTTTGCGAATTCGATCTCAAAGGCGGTGTTGAAGAGCGAAATCATTTCACTTAGGCGGGGCGTACGGTAAGTGGCCGATTCGATAAACTTCGCGTTGAGTACGATCTGCGAGAGCGGTAGCAATACGCCTTCAGTCATATCGGAGTTGTTTACTTTCATCAGAGCGTAGGCACCCGGCAAGTCGAAGTCCGTATAGGCTTTGGCCTTCACTTCGCCGTCATCCGGCGTGTGCGTCGGCGTCCAAATTTTCGCGTCTTCATGCTCCTGGCGCGGCCCGTTCTTGGGGTCCGGGCAACCAGTCAATAGCGTCAGCGAGAGAAGTGTAAGTAAGATGTTCGTGTATTTCATGATTCGCTCACTTCTCCAGGTAGTCGGACGTAATGCCGAGCCAAAATCCGTTGGTCATCGCAGCCGACGCGGAGATCTGGCCGACTCCGCGAATCACTTCAT
>JAYWAE010000404.1:0-3387 GCA_043782715.1 Pseudobdellovibrionaceae bacterium
GAGAACACTCCGCGCGCGGCCGCAATCCCGCCGATCGCGGTGAGCAAAAGATAAACGAAGTTGAAATTCGTATCGACCATCAGCGCCAGGGCGATGGCCATGAATAAAGTGAACAGCCAGACGATTTCGCCCGCACTAATCATCAACCCCACGAGCATGGGACCAACGGCCACAGGCGCGCCATAAAGCAGCGAGTTCGCAGGAATGACGTCGCCCTTCGAAATAAATGCCGCATCGGTAATGAAGATGTACGCTTTGGTCATGATGACGACCAAAACCAGCACCGAACCCATGGCGTAAATATCTTTTAGGCTGATGCTGAGGCGATGCCCGGCCACGCGGCGCAAGTACGAGAAAAAAACCGTCACCAGAATCATCAGCAAAAAGGTGACGACGAGAGCGACAAAGTCCGTGCGCCGCGAACTTTTGAGGCTGTTGAGTTCATTGATCAAACTCACTTGCAGAGGCTGCACAACTGCGCCGGCGGCCACGATCGTCTGGCCCTTTTGAATCGAAACCTGCACGGGCAACACACTGATGCCGGCCTTTTTCTTGCGATCCAAAGTTTCTTGTTTGTTGTAGGTGAGATTGGGAGCCATCAAGATGTGCGAGAGATCGAGCGAATTCTTGTGATCACGCCCGGTCATACGATCCACACCGGTCACTTCGTCGAGATTGAAGTCACTCGACTTCTTGAGATCGTTGACCTCATCCCGGTGCAAAGTGAATTCATCACCCGTACGGCCGGCGCCAACCACTCGCACCAGCAGCGGCGAATCCGGCCCTTTAAACAGTGCCCCCTGCCCGTCCATGATCCGTCGTGACGACCACTTGACCAGAGCGCGAATGATTATATTTTCATGCGGTGCAGAGAATTTGTTTTCGGTCAGCCACTCGAACAGCCGGTCGGGCACTTCTGCACCCAATTCTTTTTCAAACGCCGGCTTGAGTTGGTTGAAGTCTTTGATCTGCTCTTCACGCTGAGCTGTGCCCGAGGCCCAGTGAATGCCTTTGATCTCACGCCGCATTTTGCGAAAGCCGCGATACACGCGATTGATCAGCTGCTCGTAAGTATTGGCATCGTAGTCGAAGACGGGCGGCACGCTGTCTTCCGCCGCTCGGCGCTTTTCCTCTGTTGCAGTCTCGTCGACCATTTGAAAAGAAATCGGCGCTTTGATTTCGACCTGCGCCACGTTTCCTAAACTCACTTGGTGATAGACGTCGACGTCCCAAAACAGCAAAAAGGAAAGGCCCAGACAGAAAAAGAAAATCAGAATCCAATTGCGCAATTGCAAGCGCTCATCGAGCAGCGTGAGCAACCGGCCCATTGTGGATTGTTGAAATCCGGAGTTCTGCACCCACTCATGAAAGCGGCGCGACGGATCGATGTATTTCGATCTCAGGTGTATCTCGTCCAGGCGCTTTTTAAAGAATCCCTTGCGTCTATCCATAGTTGTCGCATCTATATCTTCGGTAAAACGGGTCCAACATATCATGACTTCGTGGTATAGCCTGGCCTAATCTAGCTAAACGGAGAGGTCCTAGCGCCATGCCCAAAGCACCGGATAATTTACGTGAGTTCGCGGGCCTGCTCAAGGTCGTGGAGTATCTGCGCGGCCCCGACGGATGTCCATGGGACAAGGAGCAGACCCACCAGACCTTGACGCGCTTTGCGATCGAAGAGGCACATGAACTCGCCGAAGCCATCGACAGCGGTGACCAAGCGGAAATACGCGACGAACTCGGCGATGTGCTCCTGCAAGTCGTGCTGCACGCGGAGATCGCGCGGCAAGATAAGCGCTTCGACGTCTTTGACGTCATTCAAGCCATCAGTGAAAAAATGGTGCGGCGACACCCGCACGTGTTCGGCGATGTGAAAGCCGAGACCGCGAACGAAGTGCTCACGAATTGGGCGCAAATCAAAGCCAAAGAAAAAGGCAAAGACGCGAACCATCCGTTGAGTTTTGATATCCCGCAAGGCTTGCCGTCGCTTTTGCGCGCGCAAAAAATCGGTGAGAAAACCACCAAGGTCGGTTTCGATTGGGGCAGCGCCGCCGAGTGCTGGCCGAAAATAAAAGAGGAAATCGCGGAACTCGACGAGGCGATGAAATCGGGCAAGCCCGCGGAAATCGAAAGCGAGCTCGGCGATGTGTTGTTCTCGCTAGCTCAGCTCGCTCGCCATTTAGAAATGGATTCGGAACAATCGTTACGCAAGACCAATACCCGCTTCGAAGCCCGCTTTCAGCGCATGCAGGCGCGTGTGGCCGCGGATGGGAAAGTTTGGGCAAAGTTAGCTGCGGACGAGAAAGAAAAATACTGGAAGGGTGCAAAGTCCTAAATGAGAATAGTGCCGGACCTTTCCGCGGTGCCTCCGTGTTTAGATTCACCCACAGAATCCCACACTTTAGCCCTGCCAAAGTAAGCTCTTAAAAATTTCCCAACTCATCCGATAAGAAATACATCTTGTTAGATGTTTTTCCATAGCGGTCTCCCTTCTCATAAAAGGGAGGCAAACCGAAACGGAAAGGTACGGCGAAGGAAGTGAGTGCAAACTCACGATCAACCTTCGCCTTTTTTATTTTCTCGCTGGGAAATCAGCTTGTCCGGACTCCGGCACCAAACGGTGGATGAAGTACATCAGCAGCATGGTGATAAACGAAGCGCCCACCACCACATTGCCTAGATGATCGAAGTGCTGCAAATGCCCATCCGGCTGCGCCACTACGATCCAGCCGGCTAGCACCGCGGCCAATCCGCCCGAAACCTGCTGCACCGAAGAGCTGATCGCCATGAACGAGCCGCGCATCGAAGGCTCAGGGATGGCCGACATCAACGCCTGCGCCGGAATCATACGCGACGAAATACCGACAAACATCGTGGCGCTGATTAAAATCACGATCCAAATCGGCGTAATTCCAAGCCGCGTGTAGAACAGCACCGTCGCGATTGTCAGACAAGTTCCAAATATAAACATTTTGAATTTACCATACTTATCGGCTGCCCGCCCGACCAGCGGCCCCGTCACGATCGAGCATAAACCGCTAACCAAATAAACCAGCGGCAGATGCGTGAACTCGATGCCCAGATTGTGCACGCTAAAGGCGCTGCCAAACGGCATCAGCATAAACCCGCCGGTGCTCAGCAACGCCGTAGTCGCAAACGCCTGCAAATAGCGCGGGGTCGAAATGGTATGCCAAAGATGGGCGAACGGCTTGCGCTCAGATTGAATCTTCAAATGCGCATCGATCGGTTTCATTTTGTACCAAATGACCACGCCGACCGCAGTGCCGACGACGACGATAATCAAAAACGGTGCATGCCAGCCCCAATGGCTCGAGAGAAAAACCGCCAGAGGAATCCCCAGCACCTGACTCGCCGAAAACGCCG
>JAYWAE010000405.1:0-3378 GCA_043782715.1 Pseudobdellovibrionaceae bacterium
GAACTACCGCAAAAACCATCCACATTGGTGATGGAACTGCCGCTGGAGCAGGTGGAACGGCCATCACAATCGGTAACACCACCAGCGCCGGTAACAGCGTCAAGATCATGGGTGGTACGGCTCTGACTCGCGCGGTGATCTTTTGCAGCACACCCGCGACGGCCGTTGCCTCTGTGGCAATTGGCTGCGCTGGCGTGACCACTTCCCACCTCTGCTTCCCTACTGTCACAGGCTCGGTCGCCAACGCTACGACCACGAGTGGTCTGACCATGGCGGTTGCTACGGCGGGAACTTGTACGGTCAAGACATCCGCAGCAATCTCGGCCACGGGAAGTAGCACTTGGGCTTGCCTCTGCTTGTAAGATCTCTCTGCTAATCTATTTTTGCGAAAAACCCGGCTCTTGGCCGGGTTTTTTATTTAAGAACCAGCTGCGGCGTTGGAGAATACTGGCCAACACCATTGCCCAACTGGCCGAACTCGTTCGAGCCCCAACAGTACACATGACTGTCGGCATTCAAATCGCAGGCGAAATCCGCGCCGAGATGGACCGCCCCTTTTGGTTTAAACTTAGAGATTTGTGAGCTCAGTGCAATCTGCGATTGTGTGAGATTCTCCAACCCCAGTTGCCCGCGATCGTTCTTGCCCCAGCAGAAAACGGAATCATCGGGCTTAATCGCACAGGCAAACCTGTTGTTCATGGACAAATGTAGAGTATCCGCGAATTGTTCGGCCGTCGCGGCTAGGCCGTCTAGCTGCGAAGCCGCAGTCAAGTCGGCCCAACATTTCACCCGGTGATTGCCATTTACGGCGCAGACCACTTCGTCATTTGCCGAAAACTCTTCGATTTCGGCCGCCATTCGTTTGGGCTCGGATCCGGTTATGTTCCAGCACCAAACTTCTTTATTCGAATTCAGGGCACAGGCTAAATGATTAGTCTGCACCACGCTTCTCATACGCAATACCGGACTCTTTGGGCCCTCAGTCACCCCAGTTCCCCAACACTTGACCAGTTCGCCGGCCAATGTTGCACAGGTATGGTGCCCGCGCGAGCGGATGTCGACCGCAATTGTATCCGGAACTTCCAGCGGCCCGTAGGACCCAGGCTTAGGATCAAAGCCCAATTCGCCGTTGTCGTTCTTACCCCAGCATTGCACATGGCCGTCCATCAGCACTACACAGGTGAAATCGGTGCCGGCCGAAATCGCTTTGGCAGTCGTGATTTTCGGCACCGGTACGGCGATCCCACGTAAACCAACTTTGCCATTGCCCAATTGCCCGAATTTGTTTTGACCCCAACAAATTACTTCTCCACCCGACACGATCGCACACGCATGGTTGTCGCCCACGGCGATCTGCGAGGCGACTAAAGGTTCGCCCATGACTCCCACTACGACGTCGGAGATCTTGGATTCGACGTTCCCCATTAACGCCGTTACGCCAAAGGCATAGGCCGAGTGGGGCGGAATCCCGGAGACATCAAAAAAGTTTGTCGCGATCTGCTTTTGCGTTGCCGTTTTTTTATCTAACTCTGTCCCTTGGCTGACATAGGCCTTGAATGAATGCATGGCGGGAGATGCCGTCCAGCTGAGGTGGGCCGCATCCTCTGCATAGAGAAGCTTTAACTCCCCAGGGCCCGATATAGAATTTGCCGAGCCCACCCCTGCCTTTAGCGCCATTTGAAATTCTCCGTGTGAGTGGTCCTCAGGCGCATTGCCATTGACCGCTGCCCACTCGCCGCTGATTCCAGTAGGTCCGAGCTCTCCGCGCAGTATGACGGCAAATATTGAAGGCGAAGCCATTTTCCCCTTGATCATGCAATTGGAGACCATCAGTTCTTTGCTCTGGGTCGCGGAGACGATGACTTGCAGTTTTCTTTTTCCCTCTAGCGTGACCCATGACGCCTGCGCGGTACTTGGCACTTCATTCGTGCGGCTGGCGAGAAGAAATGTCCCATCTTTCGTCGAATCATCATCGGGTTTAATTACGCTTGAAAACCCAGCCTCGCCTTTTATATTTTGATTCTCAGCCGATTTATCGGCGCTACTGCTTTTTAGGTCCTTTTTGAGCAGATCGGCAAATTCGGCCGGGAAAAGGATTTCCATGTTCCCCGAGATGGAAAACTTCCCTTTGCAATTGGACATCTCGTTCGAACCCGAAAGCTTCACTGTCCAAAGCTGGTAGCGCTTGGATACTTCATCGGCCTCTTGGGCTGGCGCTAACGCAGAACTCACACGATGCTTGAACCACCAGATGCCCCCTGCAAGACTCGCCACTAGGATTAAAGCTAAAACTGCCGAAATCTTTGTTCTTTTTGTCATTGTGAAAGGTTAGCAGAGTCTAAAATTACTTTGCAAGAAGCGGCACTGCGGATTTTTATTTCCCAGCCTGCATCTGCAGTACCAACGCACGAATTGATCTGACCTGGTCATTCTCCGCCGGGTTTCCGGCTAAGTATTCCTGCCACACGTCTAATGCGGATTTCCGGTACTGGGGATTCGCCGGGGCGAGCTCCAGATACGCCGCACCCAAGCTTGCCAGAGCCTCACCACGATACTCCCCGCCCATGTTGGCGGCTCCACGCAATACATCGATCGAAAAATCGATCCAATCCAGGCGCCCCGCAGCCTTGCGCAGCAACAGTTGCCCCATCGGAATACGCACGTCGAAGTAATTTTTGTACATATAGGCTTCCCATGAAGCCTCACGGTACGTCCCAGGTTCAGGGAGGGTTAGTTGCAAAAATGGGAGCGATTCTCGTTTCAGCTCAGCAATGGTGAACTCAGAGCCTGCGATTTTCACTCGCGAAGTGAACCCAAGCGGAAATCCGGAGTAGAAACCGCGCAGCGAGAGCTCTTCTTCGGTTTTCAGTTTCGCAATGTAGAGCGGCACGCGGCCAATATTCGCATCCAGCACTTGGCGCATGGTCAAGGGGCCTTCGGGCAGTTTTACCTCGGGCGCGCCGGCCGCCACTAAGCCGCGCATCCATGGCCAGCCGAGCGAATCCATCGGGATCACGCGCACGTCGGGGCGCACACCCATTTCATATTGCAAATATCGGGTCGCATTCACGTACACATCTTCGCGCATCAAGATCACGGCGCCTGGCTCGACGTTGTCGAGAATCGTATGACCGGCGCGCTCGATAAAGTCTTTGGACGCGCTCGTCACCTTCCGCCACTGCAGGAATACCGAAATGCCTATTGCGGCGAATAGTCCCGTCATCACAAAGGGCCGAGTGGATTTTTTCGCGGCCCAGCCCTCCACTCCCCACCCCACGAGCAAAAATGCCAGCATGAGAGGCAGCGTCCACATACGTGACTGGGCGTAGTGATAGAGCGGTACGCTTAAATCCAAATTGGACAGCGAATGAAAAACTA
>JAYWAE010000406.1:0-3365 GCA_043782715.1 Pseudobdellovibrionaceae bacterium
TTGAGCAGCGGCCAGCTCATCCACTTCATGAACCAAACGTCGTTCTTGCGCGGCACCATCAAGCGCACATCTCGTCCGCGCTTGGCCTGGCGACCCAGCAGGCGAAAGACCGTGCCGATGGGTACGAAGTAGGGAGTGGCCAGCCAAATGCGCTCACGCGCGTGCCGCATGCGCTGCACTTGTGCCAGGCGCGTGCGCCGTTTGTGCAAAAAGGAGTCGTTCAGCAGGAGCAGGCGCGGGCTGCGTGCCGGCCAGTTGAGCGCGGTCCATCCGCGATATGCGCGTTGAAAGGCACGCTTGGCAAAGCGCAGTTCAGGCCCGCGCACGCGCACGCCCGTGTCTTTCCAAACTTTTTCGCCGTAGACTTCGCGCAGGTGCACGTCGCTGATGTTGAAGCTGCCCACCCATAGCACGTCATGATCGATCAAACACATCTTGCGATGGTTGCCGCGATTGACCAGCCGCCACCGCTTGAACATTCTTTGCCAAATACTCCGCGGATCGCCGGGGAGCCGGCGCAAAATCCAAGGACTGACACGAAAGAAGCGCACGAAGACGCCTCCGCGTTTGAACTCCGGGTAGTAGTCGTACATGAAGCCGGGCGAACCCCAGCCATCGATGATCATGCGCACCCGCACGCCGCGAGCCGCAGCTGCGAGCAAAGCCTTCACCACGCGGTCGGCGAGCACGCCTTTTTCAAAAATATAAGTTTCAAATTCGATCGTGTGTTGGGCGGCCGCGATGGCCAAGAGAAGACCGGCGAAATATTCATCACCGGTTTTAAAAAGAGTTTCTTCATCCCACTGTGTAGGCCGGTCCATCGGACCAGCCTAGCACCGCTTGCGTAATGTGACTACTAAACGCCCTCAGGCGGCCTTCAGCTGGTCTAAACAGCTTTCAGCTGAGGATAGAGTTCCATGAACTGCTGATAGCCGTTCAGAATCTCTTTCAGCCGGTGGCCTTCTTCGTCCAGCGTTTTGCGATCAAAGAAAATCGCATGCAAATGTTCATCGGTCTCACCCGCCTCCCGCTTCACCTGCACGACCGCCATCATGGGGATGGGGAACGCGGGGGGTTGCGTGCGGAACGTCACGATGAACGGCTTTGAAACAAAGCCCGGCGAGTGATGTTTGATCACCTCGTCGAATTGAACCGTACTCTCTTGCACCAGCAATCCGGTCAGTGGCTTGCCGGTTAGGTCTTGGGCTGCACGGTAGCCCAAAGCTTGGAACAGTTTGGCGTTCACCTGTTCCACTAAGCGCGTCCGGCAGTTGACGGTGATAAAACCAGCATGGCCGCCATCGACAAAGTGGTGCACGAGTTGCGGCCAATTGTCTTCGGGATTGCTGTCACTATGGCCTGCGAGCAAGTCCATGCAGGCGTCCATATTGAACGGCCGGCTGACCCTGTCTAGGCTGTAGTACTTGACCAACTTGATGAGTGTGTCGAGACGCAGGTTGATCTTTCCGCCCTCGATGTTTTGGTAGTGCCGATAGTCGATGTGCATGTTCTGAGCGGCGGAGACTTGGGAGAGACCCATCTGCTTCCGTGTGGTCTTCAGCTGCTTTCCGAACTCTTTTAGGAACGATTCCATTTCCATATGGTCCTCCTGTTTAAGGATACGTGAACAAGGTTTTAGGCCAAAATTCATGGAAATTCAATGACTTCCCCGTCTAGGTCGGACGTGATTCAATAAACAATAAACATATTCGAGGCTTAATGTGACGTATTAAAAGAGTGCCGTATCGCAGCCATTGCGCTGCATCTGCTAAAAATAAGTCATTTTTTAACCTATTTCGTAAATTCCGCCGCAGCAGCACGTCCGATGCGATCCCAAATTGCTTCCCAATCGGCGCCCGATTTCTGACCATCAATGGTGATGTAAATTGCATGCCGACTGGTGCGCGAAAGTCGGCGCAGTTCCGCGTAGAGCACGCGCGCGGCTTGCGCAGGTGAATCGGGAAGGCGCAATTCCACCGCATCTTCGATTTTGATTTTTAGAGATGCTTCTGCACGCGCTTGAATCTCCGCAGTCCAGGAAATGCCTTTGAGCAAAATCACCGGCGAGTCCGGTTGGTAATGCGCCTTGAGTTGGCCGGGTGAAGCGGGTGAATGCTCGCGCGTGATGGAGTGGGGCACGCTTTTTAGCGCCTCTGCAATATGCGCAGAAGTCACCGCGCCTGGGCGGTGGATCTTGATCTGCCATCGTCCGTCTAACAAGTTTGCGCTCAACACCGTGCTTTCGACGCCGACCTGGCAAGAGCCCCCGTCCAGCACCGGCACTTGTCCCGCGAATTCGCTTTCGACATGCGCGGCTTCGGTCGGACTGGTGCGGCCGAAGCGGTTGGCCGAGGGAGCCGCGAACGGCGCTGGAAGTTTTTCAAGCAGAGCCAGAGCCATCGGGTGATCGGGGCAGCGGAGGCCCACAGTCGTTAGACCAGCGGTGATCAGTGAGGAGACAAGCGCCGATTTGGGTGCAATCAAAGTCAGAGGGCCCGGCCAAAACTTCGCGGCCAACGTGTCATAAATAACTGGCCACTCTTCGGTAAGAGCGCGCGCGTCTTCAACTCCGGCCACATGCACAATAAGCGGATCAAAAAACGGCCGGGTTTTGGTGGCGAAAATATTTTTCAGCGCAGCTTCGACGTCAATGCGAGCCGCGAGGCCGTAAACAGTCTCTGTTGGGATAGCGCAGATGTCTCCGCGCTTGAGCAGCGCTAGGGCTTGGGTTTCGTTAACGAGCATAGGCTGATATAGCCGGATCCGCGCGGACCTGTCCACTGGCCATTGACCTGCCTAAGAACGACCAGCACCTCATATGGATTCGACGTCGGAGTGATGGACCGTGGGACCGTATAGCCCGGCCTCCTTTGCGGCCACCTGTGAATCCTAGTGCTTGAGTGAAAATCGCCGGCAGGTCGAGTACTCGATAAAATCGCTTTGCGAGTTGCGCCATCTTACCCTAGTCATCAATGGAATATCTCTAGGCAGTTGCCCGTCACGCGGGCGGTGGCGAAGAGGACTGGGATCGTCCCGCCTCCCGACGGAATTTATACCGATTGTGCACGCCACAAAGAACCTGCAGATTCTCCACATCGTTACTTCCACCGGCCCACCTTGAAATAATATGATCGACCTGCAACTGATAGCGGGACTCACACAAATACCCATCGGCGTGTCGATGCCGGCACGATTTGTCGCGCTTGAAGACGAAACGTCGCGATGCACGGCTCACGTCCTGACTTTGACGCGGCTTAACTTCCCTGGGAGCCTGTTTTAAAAGTGTTCGGACAAATGATCCGCTGCGTTTAGCTTTCGATATTGTTGAGCAAAAGAAAAAAGTTCCCTTTCATTTAGCTGCAACA
>JAYWAE010000407.1:0-3356 GCA_043782715.1 Pseudobdellovibrionaceae bacterium
GGGGCATAAAACTGTCACCCATGTCCCCTTACTAATCTGTTACCTATGTCCCTGGTTGCAACAGAACAAGCCAAAAAAAACCCGCACCGCCGCCGAACACAAAACCCACGAACCCGACTCCACCTATCCCATCTGGCATTTCCGCCGCGGACGGCGGAAATGTAACCCTCTCATGGACGGACAGCTCGCGCCTCATTCAGATAAGATGGGCGAAGGTAAAGTCCCGCGCCGACACTTTGATATTTACAGTTTACCGCTGAGAAAATTCGTCGACCAACGCCTTGTAGAGCAAGCTCAAGTCGTTGTTCATATTCTTCAAACGGATCATCACCGCTTTGGCGACGCGTTTTATAATCGGCAGCGCCCAGTCGGGATGCTCGAGGCAGAATTTCTCAAAGTCGACCTTCGATAACACAAGGCAGCGGCATTCGCTCTCGGCGCGCAGTGTGGCCGAGCGGGTGTCGGCCTCGAGCAGCGCTCCTTCACCGAAGAACGTACCCATGTGGCCGTGCAAAATGACGACTTTGTACAGATCGCCGTCTTGGGTTTTTTTGTAAACGCCCGCGGCGCCATCGGCGAGAATGAAGAAATCCGACCCGGATTCACCTTCGGAAATAATGGTGTCGCCGGTTTTGTAATGACGCACGTTCATCAGACGGAAGAGTTCCGTCGACGCCCCGGGGATGTCTTTGACCTCGGCGAACAAGGAGACCTTGTCGAGGATTTCGCGCAAGTCCCCGGCCTCTGCGGCCGATCGCTCAGGCTGCTTTTTCGCTGCGCTCATTCTGCATTCACTATGGAACCTGGTTGTCGAGTGTAATGGCTAAACTGCCTTCCGCGACTACGTAGTCGGACGGCGGCGCGAACACCGGGTGATTGAAGCGCAAGGACTTAACACCCTTTAAATTATCGACTAATTGACGCATGTTGGGCGTCTTCTGCGCGTTGCGGAGCGCACGTTGGCGTACGCTGTCGCTGTTGCCGGTATTTTCCAGAATTCCGAGCACTAAGCTTGAACTGCCAAAATATTCGGTCCATCCGCGTTTGATGTCGCCGTAGGTTTTTCCGATTAGCATTTCTGGTATCGGGACGGTCGTGATTCGCACCGCCGTTTGGGGCGATAGAATTTCGTATAAGACGTTGGCGATACCCGTGCCTGAGGTCGCATTCCCGAGAATAAGCCGGCTGTATTCGCGCGTGTAAATCACTTCCGAAACATTGGCGATTTTCAAATAGTGATCCATCTTGGCATCATAGATCTCGGCGGCCACCAAAGTGCCGCGTGCGATTTGTGAAAGTGTCATCGCGGCCATGATGGTACGCGCGTCGACTTCGCTCTCGGACGGCAGTTTGCCGTCAGCCGCCGGAGTTTGATCGGCAAGAATCAAAATGCGGCGCGCGCGTTCGGGTGCCGCCCGCCGCAGGTTCGATTCATGAATGTAGTCCGCGATCACCATTTGCACTCCGCTGAGCACGGGGTGTTGTTTCAAAGCATCGACATGCATTTCGCTGAGGGCTGCGACGATGACCAAATCTTGCGCGTCCATGTCAGGATTGCACAGAAGGATGTGGGTCAGAAGCTCCTCCATGTCGTCCTTCCACCCGCAGATTACGAAGTGATCCTTCAGTTTGTCGGTATCCACAGTCTTTCTCCCTTTCGCCAATGCTTGCTCGAGAAAATACGTCGAAATTTTCGCGGTCACGATACTCATCGTGACGACTCCAATCACCATTAGCCCCATGGCAAAAAGGCGGCCGGGGAAAGTGACCGGGTAACGGTCGCCGTAGCCGACCGTAAGAAACGTCACGATGCCCCACCACAATCCATCTTGCAGGCTGTGAATGTTGGCATCTTTGGCGGAGTCTTCGAAAAAAAAGACCGCTTCTGAAATCCCCACCCAAGCGAACAGCAGCGTGGTGATCACGGTTCCCATGAGATGGGCTTTGACCCAAATCTTAGAGCGCGACCACAGGCTATGTTTGCCGATCAGGCGGACCTTTTTCATAGATACAATATCGGTATTTTGGGCTAAAAACAGAGGTCTAGTGGGAGGTCCCGATGTGGCCGCAGGTAAAACTATTTCTTTTGGCTTTGGTCCTGGTGCCGGTATTCGACTACCTATGGCTCGGGCGCGTGATGCAGGGGTTTTACCTGCGTGAAATGCAAGATGTCGTGCGGCTTACCGACGGCCGGCTCGACGTGCAGTATGGTCCAGCTCTTGCTGTGTACGTGTTTTTAGCGCTGGGGGTCGTTTGCTTTGTCCTTCCTTCAGCCGCGGATGGCCTGCAAGCCCTTTTGCGAGGGGGCTTTTTGGGACTTATCATTTACGGCGTCTATGACATGACCAATATGGCCACTCTGCGTGGCTACGGATTGAAACTCAGTCTTGTCGATATGGCGTGGGGTACTGTACTTTGTGGATCGGTCAGCGCTTTACTTTTTGTACTCAGAGCAAAGGAGATTTTATGAATCCGAAAATTAACATTGGTATCAATGAGCCCGCGCGCGCGGAAATCGCTCACGGCCTTTCACGCTTTCTCGCCGACACGTACACGCTCTATCTTAAGACTCATGGCTTTCATTGGAATGTGACTGGCCCGATGTTCAATACCCTGCATACAATGTTTGAAACGCAGTACAACGAGCTATGGCTTTCGATTGACGTGATTGCGGAGCGCATCCGCGCCCTCGATGCATTCGCTCCCGGTAGCTACTCCGACTTCGCGAAGCTGACCTCGCTCAAGGAGACCAGCGGCGTCCCCGGAGCCAAAGACATGATTGCACAGTTGCTCGAGGGCCATGAGACGGTGACGCGAACGGCGCGCGAACTCTTCCCGGTCGCCGAAAAAGGCAGCGACGAGGCGACCATGGATTTACTCACTCAACGTATTCAAGTGCATGAGAAGACCGCGTGGATGCTACGCTCGCTCTTGCGGGATTAATCGAAGAATTCAACTCGTTGGCCGGCGCCGAAGATTTTGACGGCGCCGAACAGCTGGCGGCTTCGGCGTTTGGGCGTGACCTGCGCACCGACTCCTATTTGCATTACCAGCTTGGACGTATGTACGCGCAGTGGAACAAACTCACGTCTTCGATCAATCACTTCACCAAGGCGGCCGAATTGGCCAAGTCGGGCGGAGACGAACTTTTCGTTTTACAGGTCGTCGAAGAGCTCAAGCTGGCGAAGAGCCGCCAGCTCAAGCAAGCTCCCTGAACTATTCCTTCATGATGACGAGGACGATCGCCTTGGAAGCCTTGGCCGGCATCTTCACGCCACTGTCCGTGGTGGGAATGCCCGCGACTTCGAGGGCTTTTTTCACGCGTGCGTTCGAAGTGCTGAACATCTCGGACAATG
>JAYWAE010000408.1:0-3330 GCA_043782715.1 Pseudobdellovibrionaceae bacterium
GGATACGCAGCACGCGCATGCGCAAATCGACTTCGCGCTCGAATTCGGCACTGCCGTGGGCGATTTCACGAATGATCACTGGGCTTGGCTCCCAGCTAAGACTTGATTGCGCGCGACAGCTTCGACCAAGTCACTTTGGGCTCCGGTCAACGAAAACGACGGGTTTGCCTTGGCGATGCGGTGGATGCCTTGCTTCTTTAAAAACTCAATTTCTTCACTGAGCTGGGCGTGGCCCAAGCTAAAGCGTAACGAGTCCTCCACGATCGCGATGTCTTGTACAAAACCCGTGCGTTTCATCAAACGCTCCGCCACGGCCAAAAAGGCGGCATTGTCCTCAAACTTACGAACCTCTTCCGCACCTTGCTCCGGGCTAAGGCCGTGAAATTGAAAAATGCGCGGAACGTAGGTCTGCAGATGTTTGCGAAAGGCCGCCATCGGCGCGGTCCCGGACGAATAGGTACCGATCCAGCCCAGAACGGCCCCTTCATCAAATGGCAGCTCAAGCCATTTTGTAGAGTTAAATCCAGGCCGGGCCATACCAGCGACGGCGTTTTCTTTGAACCACCAAAAGGCACGCATGCACGATTTAGTACCACGCTCGATATGGCTTGTGAATGAAGTTTCGTGCGGCTAAAAACGCGTCAATTGCTGATGGCTCGCAATCAACAGCAATTGTCCGTTCGGTATTGGCCAAGCCTTCCCGACCACTGCTGAAGGTGCCGTTGAAAACGGTCAAAAACCTTCCAATCGATGCAGTAACGCGAGCGCGGACCGTCGATCGCCCCTTTGATCAATCCGATTTCTTTTAAAGCCTTGAGATGCTGGCTGACTGTGGACTGCGCCAACGGCAGATCAAGGACGAGGTCGCCGCAGATGCACTCTTTTTTCAACGCCAATGCGGTCAAAATCGCGATCCGCGCGGGATGCGCCAAAGCCTTGGCGAAATCCGCGATTTCATTTTCGCGCCGGGCGAACTCTTCTTTTCTTGCAAGTGCCATAGAACCAATCGTATATCGTATTTGTACGATCTAATAAAGGACGAAAATGAAAATCCTCTTCATGTGCGTGGCCAATTCCGCGCGCAGCCAGCTGGCTGAGGGCCTGGCGAAGCAGTTGTTTCCGACGGCAGAAATCAGGAGCGCCGGATCGCAGCCGGGTAAACTCAACCCATTTGCGGTCGTGGCAATGCGCGAGATCGGTATCGACATTTCCAGCCACTACGCGAAAGCGGTGGAGAATCTTCCGCATGAGTTTCTCTTGACGCTAGACTATGTCATTACCCTTTGTGCCGAAGAAGTTTGCCCAACTGTGATCGCGCCCGGCGCATTGCGTTTGCATTGGCCGTTTCCCGACCCCGCGAACAGGGAAATCCTACCCGAATCTGAGATGGAGATGCGGTTTCGGGCCGCGCGTGATGCAATCGGCGCACGGCTGAGAGAATTCAAAGCGGGGATTGAAAAATGAGCCGGCGCTTGGTCGCAGAATTCCTTGGTACGGCCGGACTCCTAATTGTAGTCGTTGGTTCAGGCATAATGGGCGAGTCACTCGCTGCCGGGAACGCCGCAATCGCTTTATTGGCCAACTCACTGGCTACGGGAGCAGGCCTGTACGCGCTGATACAAATGCTGGCGCCGATTTCGGGTGCGCACTTCAATCCGGCCGTGAGTTTTGCCGAATGCCTCGCGCGGAACCAGTCCTTGAGAGAATGTATGGCCTACGTGAGCGCACAAATCTCCGGAGCCGTCGCGGGCGTTCTCGTCACGCATGCGATGTTTGGGCAAGCCTTGCTGCAACTGTCTCGGCATGACCGCGGCGAGTTCCGCCTCCTACTTTCCGAACTGGTCGCTACGTTCGGACTGATCTCAATCATCACCTTGACCGGCAAACGCAATCCCGCCGCAACCCCCGCCTCAGTCGCGCTTTACATCGTGGCCGCATATTGGTGCACGTCCTCGACGTCTTTTGCCAATCCGGCCGTGACGATTGCCCGCAGTTTAACGGATACGTTTTCAGGAATTCTTTGGACGGGAGCGCCAGGATTTATTGCCGTGCAATTGCTCGGAGCCGCCCTGGCCTGTGCAACCGTTCATCTTTCCGTGCGGCCGCGATAGACGCGTGTGTCGGGTGAGTTTTGATCGACCGCCGTCGGTTGGCCGTAATCTTCGAACGGATTCAATGTCTCGCTGATCCAGCGCACGACCTTGGGCATAAAGCCTTCGAGATTGTAAATGCTGTCATAATTTTCGGGGCTCGGCCTCGGTGCCGCGACTACTCCCGGGAAGCTGATATTGTCCATTAGCGAACTCGTGCGCGCGCTCTCAACGATGGTCCCGACAGTTTCCATCACTTTGTTTTCACCGCGGTAAAGATTTTTGATGTGCGGGCGTAAGCTGCGCATGAATACGCCGAAGTCCCGCTCGCCGCGGAAGGTGAGAAACCAGCGATTGGCAGAGCGATCACTATCGACCATAGCGCCACCGGAGGCCGCGTTGTTGTAGACGAAGAAGTAGCGCTCTGAAATATCCGTCTTCACCTGTGATTCCGGCAAGCAGACGTAGAGCAGCGCACGCGGCCCCTGCTCATAGGTAAAGGGCACGAGCAGCCCCTCCCATAGGGCAGGATCGATTGAAGGCTCAATGCTGTAGCAAACCCGGTGGCGTTTGAGCGTGAGGCGAATGTCGAGGTTCTCCATGGTCAAACTGGTGCTCGAACTGAGGCCCGCGGCTTGGTAAGGAATCTGATAATTAAAGAGCCAGCGGAATGACTCTTGCGTCTTGGTGAACGCCCCGCCGCTCACCTTGCCTGCGACCCTGAGCGCCCCGTTCAAAGCCCCATCCGGCGAGGCGGCAAAAATTTTTTCCGCTACAACGCTAGGCAAGCGCAGAGATTCCGTCAGCTTGTTGCGATTTTCATGCATGAACTCGGTGCCGTGATCGGTTCCGAGAAAAAATTGGTCTTTGAGACCGACGTCAAAGGCCGGGCTGCCGCGCAACACTTGCACGTCGTCGGCGCGTTCGAGGTCTCCCACCTGGATATATTTGCGCACCACCAAGTGCGTCTTCACATCGCCTGCGTAGCAAGCGCGGAAGAAGATCACGGACAACATGCCCGGCCGCTCCCAGCCGTTGTGCGGTCCAGCTTCGACTGCCGATACGAGCATGTCCGTCCACTTGAGCGCGATGGCGCGGCAAAGATCGCCTAGCGGTGCGAAATTGCCGTACTGGCACTTCGCCGGCATCTTCGCGTCCTGTTCACCGATTTGGTAGGCGCACTCAAGGGCCTCTTTGACTTTGTCTAAATCGGTGGCCGAGTCGTAGCCGAGTTTAGCTT
>JAYWAE010000409.1:0-3316 GCA_043782715.1 Pseudobdellovibrionaceae bacterium
AAATGCCAAGCATGTATTCGCTGGCGACGACGGCGGCCTATGGCAGAGCCCGGACGGCGGGCAAATGTGGCAGCACTTTTTAAATCTGCCGGTGTCGCAATTTTATCATGTCAGCGTCGACAACGCGAACCCTTACCATGTCTATGGCGGCCTCCAAGACAACAGTTCCTGGGTTGGTGATTCGTCCTATCCCGGCGGCATCACCAATCAGCGTTGGGAAAATCTCTACGGCGGCGATGGCTTTTGGACTTGGGAAGACCCGAGTGATACGGAATACATCTATGCCGAAGCTCAAGGCGGCGAGATCTCACGCATCAACCGGCACACGCTTTCCTGGCGCTCGATCAAACCGTTCGCGCGCTTTGGTGAAAAGAAGTTGCGTTTCAACTGGAACGCACCGATTCAAATGAGTCCCAACGAAAAGGGCACGATTTACCTCGGCTCGCAGTACCTTTATCGTTCGCGCAATCACGGCCAAAGCTGGCAGCGCATTTCGCCGGACCTGACCACGAATAATCCGGATAAGCAAAAGCAAGAGGAGTCGGGCGGGGTGACCATCGACAATTCCTCGGCGGAGATGAACACTACGATCTATTCGATTTCCGAATCGCCAAAGAATGGCAAAGTCATTTGGGTGGGCACCGACGACGGCAATGTGCAACTCACGCGCGATGGCGCGAAATCTTGGACAAATCTGTCTTCGCGGCTGCCGGGCCCAGCGGCGGGCCGTTGGATTAGTTGGATCGAGGCGAGCCGGTTTAATCCGTCCGTGGCCTTTGCGGCTGTCGACTATCATACGGCAGGCGATCCAGACCCGCATGTTTACAAGACGGTCGATTTCGGAAAAACGTGGCAGAGTCTGCCACTGATCGAGAGCGGGGTGCGCGGCTACGCGCATGTCATAAAAGAAGATTTGGTGAACCAGGGTCTTCTCTTCCTCGGCACTGAGTTCGGTTTGTGGATCAGCGTCGACGGGGGCCAGCACTGGGCGCAATACAAGGGCTCGAATTTTCCGGCCGTAGCCGTTCGCGATCTGGCCATGCAAAAGCGCGAGTCGGATCTTGTGATCGCCACTCACGGGCGCGGCATTTGGATCCTCGACGACATCTCTCCACTCCGGCAATTGAATTCGAAGCTGATCGAAAAGGAGGCCGAAATGCTTCCCAACCCACCGGCCATCCAATATATGAATACGAGCGGGGGTTGGTCCGAGGGCGATGCCGTATTCACCGGACCTAACCGGGCTGAAGGCGCGACGATTGCTTACTTCCAAAAGACCCGCCACATATTTGGAGACATCAAAATTGAAATCTTTGATGCCAAAGGCAAGCTGGTCGGCACGGTTCCGGCGGGCAAGCATCGTGGATTAAATCGCGCGTTCTGGAGCATGACGCTCAAGCCCCCGCACGTGCCACCGGCGGCCAGCGCGATGTTCGAAGCCGCTCGCGGCCCCCGCGTGCCGCCCGGCGAGTACACGGTTAAAATGACCAAGAACGAAAAAGTGTACACATCGAAGTTCAAAGTCGTTCTCGATCCGCGGGCCAAGTACACGGTGGCCGACCGGCTCAAGCAGTTTCAATTGGCGAACCGGATTGCGGAACTTTTGAATCACATGAGCTGGGCCGTGGACGCCATTATTATTGTGCGTGATCAAGCCAATGCGGCGGCCGGAAAAATCAATGCTGGAGATGCGTTGGCCGGTCAGCTACAAAAATTCGCCGCGGAGTTGGATGTGCTCCGTTCACAGCTGGTGGCCACCAAAGAGGGCGGCGCAATTACGGGTGAGGAGCGGCTGCGGGAGTTCGCAGGCCAGCTCTATGGCGCGGTCAACAGTTATGAGGGCCGTCCTACAGATGACGCCGTGGAAAGAACCTCAACATTGGAGCGCGAGCTGGGCGCCGTGATTCAAAGTTTCACGAAACTCACGCAGGTGAACTTCCAAGCCTTGAACCCCGGACTCAGTCAGCTGAAACTCGAAGCCCTTAAATCAATTTCCGAGTCGGAGTGGCGGGCGCAGCACGCCGGCGAAGAATCCGGGGGCGAAAGCAGCAAGAACTGGCGTTCTCGCTTTGAGCATGAAGGGTCGGATCGTGAGGAAAAGGAATACGAACGAGGCGAGCGCGACTAACTCTCTGAGGATCGCGGACTATTACCTGGTGGGCGCCAGCCTAATCTAGTCGAACTAGGGGTGCTCATTACCAAGTCGTTTATACCGGCATCCTGGGGAAGAGATCAACTCGATCTGACGGAGCTGGCACGTTTGCGTTGGATTGAGAAGTGGCCGGTGGCTAAGCTGGCCCAGCATTTTGGACTAAGTCAAACCGCCATCAAGGACCGCATAGCGTCGGTCCGACGGGAGCCATCGCGAGGCGGTTTTGACATTACGCCACCGAGGTTTCGCAGCCACCATGGACACCCTTGACCGCCTGCTGTCCGTCCGAGACTTCAGGAGAAATCACAATTTGAGATTCGGGCAATTCTCGTGTTTGAACTTTTGGGTGAAATCACACCCACGCCCCTCACAGCCTTTCTTTGTTTTGATTCTCTCAAATTGCCAGCTAATAGACGGGGGACCCGATCGATTCCCCTCACTCTCGATCAATGAGCCCGAAATGCAAGCGTACTGAGTTCCTTTTAGCAGAGTTGCGACATCTTTTATAAAAGTCTTGCACTCTTGGAGTGGCCAAAGCCTGTGCTCGACATAGTCATGTTGACCTTGTTGGGTGGATGCTTTGACGACAATTAATCCCATTGCGCCCTCATGTTCGTCTAGAGCCCCATTGCTTTCGCATTCAAAAGAGATGCTGTTGCTCTTAAAGCATTGCCAATACTGATAGGAATGGGATGTGGGGTTAAGCGGCTCAGGTTTGGCATTGCAGGCATTGAACGCCAAATCGCCCACCGTTAGAATCCCATAGTCCTCACCCAGTAAACCAAAGGGGAATTTTGATTTTAATGCTTCCAAGTGGCCAGAGGTCGCGCCGAATGCGAAAGAAGAAAGCAAGGTGAGCGCGAGGCCGGATAACCTGCGTGTCATTTTTTTTCGCATTTTTGCAGCCTCTCGTAAAAGTTGCTGAAGATTTCTTTAATGTTTTCTGCCTTTTTCTTGGTCTTAGCGACCTTTACGCCCTTATATTCCCAGACTGTTTCGACCCAAGAGGCGGGTCTTTTCAATTGCGCGGAGGCCTGACGTCTTTTTTCGAAAAGCCACCTAGTGCCCGCACAAATATTTATGTTGGGATCATTCAATTCCGCCTTTGTGGCCGTGACTAGATGGTCCTTCAGATCATCATGATAGCCGCCTAAAAGCTTTCTG
>JAYWAE010000410.1:0-8710 GCA_043782715.1 Pseudobdellovibrionaceae bacterium
AAAGAGATCGTGTACGCCAAAAAGGGCGGCACGCTGCCGAACTTCCCAATCATCGTTTTGGTCGACGAATATTCGGCCAGCGCCTCAGAGATTCTCGCCGGTGCGTTGCAAGACAACAAGCGAGCGCTGATCATGGGCCATCGCACATTCGGCAAAGGCTCCGTACAATCGGTGGTCAAGCTCGGCGACGGCTCTGGCCTCAAGCTGACCGTCGGCCGCTACTACACGCCGAGCGGCAGAAGCATTCAAGCTTACGGCATCATCCCCGATATCGAGCTCGAAGACCTGACGTCGGATGTGCTCGACTCCGCCCGCGCCAAGCGCGACATCCATCGGGAAAAGGATATGCAAGGCCATCTGATCGGTGACGACGAAGGTGAAGACAGTGCCGGCCCGGCCGCGGTCAACAAAGACAACTCAACCACCAAGACGGCGAACAAAAAAGACGCTGCTGGTAAGGCTAAAAAAGAGCCCAAGAAGATCCAGTACTGGTGGACCGAGCCCGATATCAAGCACGACAAAGAGATGACAGCCAAAGACAAAATGTTGAAGGACGATTTCCAAGCGCAGCAAGCATACAATTATCTGAAAGCTTGGTACGTCATCGACGACCAAAAGAAAAATCCCGTTCAGCCGCCAGTGAAGCAATAGCTTAGTGGCGGCCCGGGCGTCGGACGCCGCCGATCATTCCTGGGAGAGATTAAAATTTAACGATTGAGCAAATGCGCGCGCAGTGGACCGGCGGCAAGGACTCATTCCGCATTCACGGTCTTCGTAAGGACTCACTCCGCATTCGTGGTCCCCGTAGGGATTCACTCCGCATTCGCGGTCCCTGCAGGGACCGCGAATGCGGAGGCTGGTTTAACTTGGGATCGAAAGCCTAAACTCAGATCGCGGTCCTCCAAGCAAATCGATGCGTTCTATGTGCCGCGATAGCTCAGATAAAAATTTTGATAGGGCTGGCGGCGGACCCATTGAGTTCCGCGCATCGCCGGCGTGCCGTATGCCCACTGAAATTCCACGGCATGCGGCCAGCCGCCATCGAGCGTCCAATCGGCCAAATGGCCATCGCAGTGACCGACGCCGTAATATAAGCGGCCGCGATAATTGAGCTCGACTGTGACGCCTTGGCCTGAACCGTCGCGGACATAGTCGTGGCGCAGAGTGATCACCAGCGGACCGCCCGAATATTCGTATGACCCTTCGTAGGTCGCGGTGCATGGATCGATACCGTCACCGGGCCCAGGGCCTTGTCCAGGACCGGGAATGCCTTGTGCCATCGCCCCATACGACAGCAAAGCCATGAAACAGAAAGCTAGAATTCTCATAGATACCCCCCTTTGAGAATTTTCGCCTGGCCGCCCATGCGGCTTGGCGAGGTTAAGTTTCTTGTTCTTTAGGCAATTTTTCTTTCGGCACTTCGGTGATCTTGGCCTTGCCGACCAAGTAATTCACCACTTTCTCCTCGGTGACTTGGAACGCGAGCCGTGAGCGGCGTTCCGGCTTGTTGTAGAATTCTTTGAGGCGGTCGATTTCAATTCCACTTTGTTTGGCGTACTCGTCGATCTTCAGATCGATCTCGCCGGCTTCGGCCCGCAGCTGCAGTTTCTCGGCTAGGGTGTCGAGTAGGAAAGTCGACTTCACCATGAAGGTGGCTGAAGTTTCAAAATCCTGGTCCCATTTTTGTTTGTATTGATCGAAGTCGCCTTCGCCCAGACCCTGCTGCTTCAAGCGGCCTTTGAAATCTTCGATCAGCGCTTCTTTTTGTTGTGCGACCAAGCTGGTGGGTGCGTCGACCGGATTGGCTTCGACTAAAGCACGCACCACGCGGTTTTTCATTTCCTCTTCGATGCGCTTCACTTCGCCTTCTTCGATGTCCTTGCGGATTTGGTCTTTGAGGGCGCTTAAGTTTTCGAAGGGGCCGACTTTTTTGGCCAGCTCGTCGCTCAGCTCGGGCAGGGATTTCTTTTTGATGCCGGTGAGTTTGACGTCGAAGGCTACCGGCGCGCCACTTAGGCTCTTTTCATGATAGCCTTCCGGGAAACGCAAGTTGAGATTGCGGCTCTCGCCGATGCGCATGCCGATCAGCCCTTCTTCAAAGCCCTCGATGAATTGCTTTGCGCCGATTTCCAACTGATGCCCTTGCGCCGAGCCATTGGGCAGCGGAGCTCCACCTACCGAGCCGACAAAGTCGACCTCGGCCACGTCGCCGTTAGCCAAGCCGCGGTCTTCGAACACGGTCACCATTTCGGCCTGGCCAGTGCGGATGTTCTCGAGCACTTGCGTGATACGATCGTCGGGAATCTCGAGTTTTTCTTTCAACACTTTCAGATTTTCGAAATTTTTGACTTCGACTTCAGGGCGAACTTCAAATTCAGCGCTGAAGCCGAACGGCTTTTTCTCATCCAAGGGTTGAAATGAGATCTTCGGATAGCCGACTGGCTCCATTTTGTGCTCTTCAAGCGCGGCGGTGTAGGATTCATTTACCAGTTCATTGACCACGTCACTCTTCACTTGCTCGCCGTAGATCGACTTGATGGTCGCAATCGGAGCCTTACCTGCGCGGAAGCCCTTTATGTTGGCCTTTTTTTGCAGGGCCTTGTAAACTCGCTCGAACGCTTCTTGAACTTTCTCAACGGGGATCTCGACGTTGATTTTACGCACTAAGCCAGAAAGTTTCTCGACGGTGGACTTCATCGCGGCTCCTTTGAATTCGCCTCAGATTTTCCCTTGGATTTACCTGCGATGCCGCGCTTTGCCAACCATTAACCGGGTCTCCCTTTGGGGCGGCGCGTGATTCACTTCGTGACCGGTAAGGGCGGGGTCGGCAAATCCACTGTGGCTGCGGCTTTGGGGCTGAAGCTGGCGAGTGCAGGTAAACGCACTTTGTTGGTGGAGCTAGGCGAGCGTGGATACTTTCGCCATGTCTTCCAAGGTGAGGCGGGGATTCAGCCTTTTGCGGTCAATTCCCACCTCAGTGTCACGCGCTGGGAGGGCGAAGCCTGCCTGCGGGAATATCTCGCCTATTTGCTCAAAATCGAAACGGTCGTGAAGCTTTTCTTCGACAACAAAGTGATGCGCGCGCTGGTGCAGGCGGCGCCGGCGCTGCGTGAACTCGCGCTGCTCGGCAAAATCACCAGTGGAGCGCGCCGTATGGGGCCTCCGTTGCTCTATGACGAACTGGTCATCGACACCTACTCGACCGGCCATTTTCGCGCGCTTTGGCGTGCGCCCGTTGGCTTGGCTGAGGCGATTCCCTTCGGGCCCATGGGCGATCAGTCTCGCGCGATTGTGCGCGTACTCAAAGACCCAGCGCTGACCTGCTACCACATCGTGATGATTCCCGAGGAGCTTCCGGTCACGGAAGGGCTTGAACTGGCGCGCGACATTCAAAGCGAAATGGAACAACGCCCGAGCTTGATTCTCAACCGCTGGCTCGATAGCCCGCTCACGCCTGCGCAGCTCGCCAAGTTCAGCGGCCATGGCTTTGCGGATTACTTGTCTTTGGTGCTCGAGCGCCAAACGCGCTTACGCGCAACCGCCGAAGCGCGCGGCCTGCCGCTCACGACTCTACCGTGGTTGTTTACCGAGAACGTGCCTGAGAAAGTGCGCCAGCTGGCAGCCTCCATGAGTGGAGCCGTGCCATGATCGAAACCCTCAAACGCCACAAAGTTTTGATTTGCGCCGGCACCGGCGGAGTCGGCAAAACTTCGATCTCGGCCAGCCTGGGAGTATTGGCCGCGGGCGCAGGACTCAAAACGCTGGTGCTCACCATCGATCCGGCGCAACGCTTGGCGCAGGCCCTCGGCATCGAGGCCAAGCCCGGCGAGGACTGTGAAGTCCCCACAGTGCCCGGCCTCAGCGCCGCGATGATCGAACCGCGCCGCGAGTTCGACAAGTTCGTACTCGGTTCGGTCGATTCCGCAATCGCCAAGGGCCTGTTCAACAACCGCTTGTACCAGCAACTGGTCAGCAACCTGAACGGCAGCCAAGAATTCACCTCGCTCGTGCGCCTCCTGGAGTCGGTGCAGTCGGGCAAATACGATTTGGTGATCCTCGATACGCCGCCGACACAAAATGCGGTCGACTTTCTCAAAGCCCCCGAACGCCTGTACGCCCTTTTCCAAGACAGCGTGATCGGCTGGTTTGCCAACACCGGCAAAAATCAAGGCCTTGTCGCACGCACTCTTCACCGCGGCACACGCATTGTGACTTCGGCGTTAGAGACTGCGACGGGTAGCCGATTTATCGCCGAGCTGACGGACTTTTTCAATCACTTGACCCATCTACAGAGTAAGGTGGCGGCCGTTAGCCGTGAGGTGAATCAGCTTTTGCACTCGGACAAGACCGGCTTTTTGCTGGTGACCGGATTCGATGAGACCAAGCTCAAAGAAGCGCTCGAATTTCAACAAGACCTCGAGCGCGAAAAATTGCGCCTGATCGGCGTCGCGGTCAACCGCTGGGTTCCCGAATGGGCGGCGGGCGAAAGCCTTTGGCCGGAGCACTGGGATCAAGACCCCGCGTTCAATCAATTAAAAGAATTTTATGCGCGCTTCTCCGCCTTCTTTAAAAACCGCCAAAGCGTTTTTGAACGCTTTCAGCGCCAGATCGGCGGGGGTGTCCCTGTCATTAAACTCCCGGACTTTAAAAATGCGGTCCAGGGAATTGAAGACTTGCGGGTAGTGGCAGATACTATCGAGCAGAAGTGGGGAGTTGAGCATGAGTAAAATCATCGCCGTCACCGGATTGCTGGTCTTGCTGGCCGGTTGCGCCAGTACGAAAAAAATCTCGGCGGGCAACGATCAGCAAGAAGAAAAGGTCACGCAATACGACCAGGGCATGCGCGCCCTCGAGCATGAAGACTACGACGAGGCCGCGCAAATCTTCGACCGCTTATTGGTGCAAAAGCCCGCCACCGAACTCGATCTGGTCGTGCTCTTCGATTCTGGCGCGGCCTATGAAGGCAAAGGCGATTGTGCCCGCTCGCTCGATCGCTACCGGCAAGTGGTGCGCAGCTCGGCCGGAAAATTTCCCCGCATCGAAGGCGAAGCCCTTTTCCGCTCCAGCCTGATGTACGAATGTTTAGGGCAAGACGCCAAGGCCATCACCTCGCTGGTCGATGCCAAGAAGCGCGGCAAAGAGTTGCCGTTTGAAACTCTCAACGCCGAAATTCCGGCGCGCCTGGCCGCGGCCTACGCCCGCATTGGCAATCGCGACAAGGCTTTGCAATATTTCAATCAGGCCTCCAAAGGCCTGAAGCAAGTGGTGACACAAGGTGGGCGCGGCCTACAGGTCGAGCGCGTCGCGCACACTCTGTTTTTGATGGGTCGCTTGAGCCCGAGCCAACGCATGGCTGCCGTCGAACCCGGCACTTACCTGCAATCGGTTTCGATGCAACAGCCGTATCTGTTGCAAGCGATGGAATTGAACAACGCGGCTTGGTCGACACGCGCGCAAGATGATCTCAAGCTGGCCTACGACAACCTTTGGAAATTCAAAATTCCCGAACCGGAAAAGCGCCGCGATTTTTTCACCCGCGCTTTGCAGTCTATCAATGAATTGCGCAAGATCCGCATGCCCAAATCCGATTCGCGCATCGACGACGTCTTCGCCACTCTCGACCGCACGCAAAATCAATTGCAGGGCGAGCTGAGCCGAGTCGCCGAGACGAATCCACTCACGCCCGAGGCCGAAAAACGCGGCGGCCTAAAGCGTGAAGGCAAACTGGTCGATCCCGAAAAACCCGCGCCTAAAAAGAAGCTCATTCGCAAATGAAGAGAGCGGCCGGCGACTTCAGCCGTGGCCTGATGTATTGGGCCAACGGTTGGCTTTTCATGTTTAAGAATCCGCGCATCTTGTGGCTTGCACTGTTCCCTATGCTTTTGGCCATTTTGGGCGCGGCGGTTTTGCTCGAGACCGCCTACGTTTTTGTGCCGCAAGGGATCACGTCGTTGATGAGCGTGCTGCATTTGTCGAAAGCCGATTTTCTCTACAGCCTTCTTTATTACCCATTGATCCTGGGGACCGCGGTCTTGCTCTTCGTACTCGGAGTGTATTTGATTTACATTTTGCAGTCCATTCTCGCCATTCCCTTCTATTCGGTGATGGCCGACCGGTCGCTGGCGAAGCTCGGTAAAAAACCCAAGAGCGCAGGCTGGAAGATGGCCTTGCGCATGGTGCGCGTCGGACTGATCAAATCTTTTTGTTTCGTAGCGTTCGCACTGGTCCTGTTTGTGTTTTCTTTTTTACCTATTCTTAATGTCGCCGCCGCGGCCTGTGCCATGTTGCTTCTGGCGTTCGATACGATGGACTATTCCTTCGAGGTTTTGGGTTGGGGCCTGCGCCGGCGTTTCCAATATCTCCGGCGCGAGTGGGCCCAGTGGGCGGGCATGGCCGTGGGCCTCGCGTTGACTTTGCTGATACCGGGCCTTACGCTGCTCGTGATCCCCGGCGCGGTAGTGGGCGGGGCCTTGATCGTTAAAAATGAGGCTCGCTAAAGCAGGCCGATTTACCTTCGGATAAATAAATATGAATGACAATGAATTGCACCGTAAAATCGTCGACAATTGCGACAAGGTCGGAGAATGGTTCCGCGCGCACAGCCGCGAGTTGGATTTTCCGTTTTACACTAGCTTCGACATTCGCGACGCGGGCTACAAACTGGGCCCAGTCGACGCCAATATTTTTCCCGCCGGCTTCAACAACATCTGCCAAACCGACCGCGAGAGTGCGGCCGATATCGCAAAAGAGTTTCTCGACAGCCATTACAGTCCCGAGACGAAAAAAATTATTTTGCTCACCGAAGAGCACACACAAAATCCGTACTACTGGGACAACGTCAACGTTTTGCAGACCATCTTGACTCAGGCCGGCCGCGAAGTGCGCTTGGCCGTTCCGCGCCCGCTCGAAGCGCCACTTACCGTGACCAGTGCCTCGGGCGCGACGCTCAACGTTTTCTCCGCCACGCGCGCGGGTAGTGGCGTCTCGATCGACGGCTTTACGCCTGATTTGATCATCTCCAACAACGATTTCAGCACCGAGTACGACGAGTGGGCAAAGGGCCTCGAGATTCCCATGAATCCGCCGCGCGAGCTCGGCTGGTACCGTCGCCGTAAAGACCGGTTTTTCAAAGTCTACAACCAGTTCGCCGGAGAGTTCTGCGATCTGCTCAAAGTCGATCCGTGGTTGCTGCAAGTGGAGACCGAATTGTTCCCCGCCTTCGACGTCGAGAGCGAGGAGAGCCGCGACCAGCTGGCCGCGCACGCGCAAAAGCTCTATGACCGGCTAAAGAAAAATTACGCCAATCACGGGGTCAACCGTGAGCCTTTTCTGTTCGTCAAAAACAACGCCGGCACCTACGGCTTGGGAGTGCTGCAAGTCAAAAATCCGGAAGAGATCAAATCCTGGAACTACAAATCGCGCAAAAAGATGAAGGCCGCCAAGGGCGGACGCGAGATCAGCGAAGTCATCATTCAAGAGGGCGTTCCGACCACGGTGCAGGCTGAAGGCGGCCGCACGGCCGAGCCGGTGATTTACATGATCGGCTGCCAATTGGCGGGCGGATTCTTACGCGCGCATGGTGAAAAAGACGACCAGCAGAGTTTGAATTCACCGGGCGCCGTTTTTCAGCGCCTTTGCATTGCCGACCTCAGTGTCAAGCTGGAGGGTTGCCCAATGGAAAACGCCTATGGCTGGGTGGCCAAACTCGCCTTTCTTTCGGTTGCGAAAGAAGCGCGGGAGCTCGGCGTGACTTTTAGAAACTACCGGCACGCGGGCCCCTGTTCTTAAGTCCAGATCAAGAACTGCGCGTTAAGGGCCGATAATACTGTCATGAAAGTCCGTTGGGCTCCGCTCATTTTTGTTTTCTGCCTTTGCACCGGTCTGTGGATCACAGAGCGTTCGTGGAATGGGCGGCTCTTCGTTTATGTCGGCGAAGACAGGGGACCTACGGCTGTGCACGGAACGTTGGAGTACTCGGCACTCGACCGCGGCGCACTCTATCGCTCCGCTCACAACCAACTGCTCGACAACGCGGAAATCATCAAGAGCGGCAAATACGCCGGCGTGCGCTTCGGCCATCCGCTCATCGCCAAAGAAAAAGGCGGCAAGGCCTTCGGCTGCCAAGTGGCCGATCACCGCGGACTGTTCAATCAAATCGAAATCACATTCATCGGCACCGGCATCTCCGAAGGCGGATCACCGGCGCGCATGGTGGTCGAAGCTCCGTGCCGCGCCATTCGGGACCTCAATAAACTCGAGACGGTGTGGATCCCTATGGGCGACATTTTCGCCTCCGCGCCGAAAGATCAAGAGTTGCAGATTTTCGGCGAGTCTCCGGTTGTCGTGAAGCTCGAAGAAATCCCCAGCCAATGGCCCACCGACTGGGTGCTGTGGTCGGTTCGCCTTTACCGCGACGACGATCCCGACGAGGCCTTGTTCATCAGTTCGAAGCTCATCAAAGAATCCCAAGTCAAAAAATTGTCTTTCGACTGGCAGCCCTCCGCCGCTCAGTAGGATTCGGCCAATTCGACGAACGTACGCATGATCACACCCGACGCACTCTTCTTCGGATGATAGGGGATGCGCGACGACACATTCCACGCGGTGCCGGCGATGTCGAAGTGCGCCCACGGGATGTCCTTATCGACAAACTCCTCGAGAAACGCCGCCGCCGTCGAGCTTCCACCCATGCGGCCGCCGGAGATGTTGC
>JAYWAE010000411.1:0-8673 GCA_043782715.1 Pseudobdellovibrionaceae bacterium
GATTGCGCGCTTCATGGGTTTGGCCATGAAGCAGCTTATCTTCGGGCCAAGGCTTTGTCAAAATCGGGGCTGACTTCACCCAGAGGGTAGACAAGCACGACGAGCGGCTGGACAATCTTCGCATGCCTATCCTCAAGCTCCCGGAGACCGTGATTTATTTTGAACAAGAGGGCAAAGGGCCGCCTATCCTCTTTCTTCATGGCATTGGCGTCGTGGGTGGAGCTTGGAAGCCGCAGACTGAGGTTTTGAAAAATCGGTTTTCGACTTTGATCATGGACAATCGTGGAATTGGGCGCAGCCTTCCTTGCAACGGGCCGATTCAGGTTGAAGCTATGGGTAAAGATGCGGCCGCTTTGCTCGAACATTTGGGCTGGGAATCGGCGCACGTGGTGGGGCATTCGCTGGGTGGAGTGATCGCGCAAGAATTGGCGCTTCAGTTTCCCAAGCGGGTGCGTAGCTTGTCTTTGCTTTGCACGTTTGCCAGCGGGAGGGCCGGCGCGCGGCCGACTCCTTGGGTGGTATGGATGTCGATGCGCACTCACGTTGGTACACGCGACATGCGCCGCCGCGCCTTTCTCGAAATGCTGTTGACCAAAGATGAGATCGCAAAGCGCGGTACCCAAGAATTGAATGCTGAAATCATGCCGTTGGTCGGTCGCGATTTAGGCGACAATCCGAGCATCATGATGAAGCAATTGCGGGCGCTCGGCCGCCACCACGCTTTGCCCCGCTTGGGAGAGCTCAAGTCCACTCCGACTCTGGTTATTAGCGCTGAGCTCGATCCGATCGCGGGTACCCAACACGGGCGCCAACTGCACACGGCCATCCCGTGCTCGCGTTTTGAAATTTTGCGCGGCAGTTCTCACGGCGTGGTTTTGACTCAGGCCAACGAAGTGAACTCGCGCTTACACGAATTTATTGCGAGCGTGGAGCGCGACCGAATCCAGACGCCATGAGCTAAGCCAAGCGCCGCCACACGGACAGGCTTGGCCACGCGTGGTCATTTACGCGCGTTCCGGTGAAGGCGGTTGTTTTGCACGGCCACGTCAATCACAATGGCAGACTTAATGGCACCTGTTCCAAACGAAAACCTTTTGCGCGAACACTTCCAGCTTGGCGGCTTCCGCCGCGGGCAAAGGGAAATCATTGCCTCGGTGCTTGCCGGGCGCGATGTCTTGGCGGTCCTGCCAACCGGCGGCGGCAAATCATTGTGCTATCAGTATGTGGCGATCGCTCAACAGCAGCTCGTGCTGGTGGTCTCGCCTCTGATCGCGCTCATGAACGATCAAGTCGCGTCGCTCGCGCGCATAGGAGTACCGGCCGGCTGCCTGCACTCCGGCCAATCGCAAGATGAGAAACGTGACGTGTTTCGCCGCTTGAATGCGGGCGGACCCTTTGTCTTGTACGTTTCGCCGGAACGCACGCAAAAAGATGGGTTCCAAAAATGGATTCAAGATTTCAAAGTCTGCCTGTTCGCGATCGACGAAGCGCACTGTGTTTCGCAATGGGGCCACGACTTCCGTGCGGACTATGCGCTGCTGAAAAATTTAAAGGCCGCGCGGCCCGAGGTACCGGTTTTGGCACTCACCGCTTCGGCGACACCGTTCGTACTGAACGATATCGCACGCCAGCTCGGACTCAAGCAACCGGTCAAGCACGTGCACGGTTTTTACCGGCCAAACCTTTACTACCAAGTCGAATCCTGCGCCGATGAAGATGAAAAACTGCATTTGCTACGCCAAGCGCTGCAGCAAACTCCGCAAGGCCGCGTGTTGATTTACTGCGGAACCCGGCGCGTGACAGAAGAGCTGGGCGCCGCTCTACAATCTGAGTTTAGCGGGGTCGGGCACTACCACGCCGGCCTTGGGTCCAAGGAGCGCACCAACACGCAAGAGGCCCTGGCGAGCGGCGAATTGCGCATTTTGGTCGCCACCAATGCGTTCGGCATGGGTATCGATCACCCGGATGTGCGTTTGGTCGTGCACTTTCAGATGCCCGCCAATATCGATTCACTTTATCAGGAGATGGGCCGGGCCGGGCGCGACGGCCGCGAGTCCACCTGCCTCATGCTGTACGCGAAAAAAGACAAAGGACTGCAGACATTTTTTATCACCAATTCCAAGGCGCCCGCTGAAATAGCAAGCTCACGCTGGCGCGCACTCGACAACTTGGTCGCCTATGCCGAAGGTGGTGAGTGCCGCCATGCGGAGATTTTGACCTACTACCAAGACTCACAGCGCCTGCAGCGCTGCGGCCACTGCGACGTATGTGATCCCGCTTCGCGCCGGCGCGTGAGCAAGCCTCTCGTTCCAGTCATTGCACGCACCATTCGACGTGCTAAACGCGCACTCGCAAGCACGAGCGCGACAACGAGCGGTGAAGCCACGGTTCTCACGCCCGATCAGCAGCGTATTTTTGAAATCTTGCGCATATGGCGAAAAGGCAAGGCTCTGGAAGAAGACGTGCCTGCATTCGTAGTCTTCAGCGATCGTACGCTAAGGCACTTAGCCCAAGTGCACCCGCGACGCAAAGAGGATCTGACCCAGATTCATGGGGTCGGAGAAGCTAAACTGGAGCGCTACGGGACAGAACTTATAAATGGGCCGCTAGCCGAAAATTAGCGCCTGGGCGGACCCTTTTCCAGCTAAGTAAAATCTCCGTCTTGAGCTCGAATGGGTGGATTAATTGGCCTCCTTTAGCTAGGCTACGGCCATGAACGTCGAGAGATACCTTGAACAACGCCGCTTGCGCCGGCAACAGGAGCCCAAGTTCCGCACACTTTGTGAGACGTGCCGGCAGCCGGACTTCACCTGCTACTGCCAACATCTTCGGCCGTTCGATCCAAAAATCCAGTTTCTAATTTTGATTCATCCGCTGGAAAAACGCCGCCGCGTCGCCACTGGCCGCATGTCACATCTCACCCTGAAGGGTTCCCGTCTGATCACCGGCTACGACTACACAGAAAACGCCGAGCTCAACTCCTATCTCGACGATCCAGACAACCATTGTGTCGTGCTCTATCCTGGTAGGCAGTCGATAAATCTGACAACACTCGCGAGACACGAACGCGAATCGGTTTTTACTGCGGGAAAGCGCCCAGTGGTGATCGTTCTTGATGGCACCTGGAGTACGGCGGGTAAGATGCTCCACCGCAGTTCCAACGTATTGCGGCTGCCGCGTATTTGTTTTACACCGCCCAAGCCGTCCAATTTTAGAGTGCGCCAGCAACCCAAGCCCGAGTGCTGGTCGACGCTAGAGGCGCTTCATCACGTGATTGAACTCACGGGCCACACGCAGGGCTTCGACACCAGCGCCCGCGGGCATGACGGGCTTCTGCACGTATTCGACAAGATGGTCGAGCAACAGCTCGAATTCATCCGCACCACGCACCAATGGCGCAGACGCTCGCGGCACTATCGCGGACGAGCTGTGGATTGAACCGACTTGTAAAATTCCTTCTTTCGCACATGATGACTGCGCGAGGTGTTCGATAAAAAACTCAACCGTACTTGCCATCGATTTTGGAACTAGCAACTCACTGGCAGGAGCTTGGCAAGACGGCCATCGCGTCGAGGCCTTGCCGCTCGATTCCTTCGCCCCGGACCCCACTCTTATGCGAACGCTGCTCTATTTCCCCAACGACAACGCCTGTTTTTATGGCAGCGAAGCGATCGGCAAGTATCTCGAAAATGAGATGGAGGGCCGGCTGTTCCGCTCTTTCAAATCCCATTTGGCCAATCGAAGCTACTTGGGTACTTACGTGAATGAACGTCCACTGCCACTCGAAGACATGGTGGGGGTTTTTCTGCTCGAGGTGAAACGGCGTTGCGAAGCCGCACTGGGCGCCGAGGTCGACACCGCCGTAATCGGGCGGCCGGCGCGCTATTCGATGGATGCGGCAGCCGACGCCTTCGCGCTTCACCGCATGACCAAAGCCGCGCAATTCGCGGGTTTTGAAAAAATCGAGTTTGTGCCTGAACCGCTGGCGGCGGCACTGGATTTTCGCCGAGGACTCAAAGAGGAAAAAATCGCCTTGATTGGCGACTTCGGCGGCGGCACCTCTGACTTTACGCTCATCCGTCTCGGACCCTACGCTTACAAAAAGGAACATGTGCTCGGCATCGACGGTTGCCCGCTCGCGGGCGATGCGCTCGACAGCGTGTTCATGGCCAATCGTTTGAACGCGTATTTCGGCGCGACGGCCGAATACAAGGTGGCACTCGGGCGCAACGTGATGCGCATGCCCCCGGGAGTGATTGAACGCCTCGACAAACCGGCGCACATCGTTCATTTGACCGAACCCTCGACTTACGAATTCATTCGCGAGGTGCGTAAAGGTGCGCTCAGTGCGAAAGACAAGGCCTCGATCGACCGGCTGTTCGTGCTAATCGAAGATCAGCAGGCTTTTTCGTTCTTCGAAAACATCGAACAAACAAAACGCCTGCTGTCTTCGCATGACGAAGCAGAATTCACCTTCGACTATCCCGGTCTCGAGATGACGTCTCTATTCAAACGCGAGCAATTCGAGGCTTGGGCGCGGCCGGCGCGTGAAAAGATATTCGCCTCGCTCGACGAATGCTTGCGTCAGGGCCAGATCGCCGCAGCCGACGTTGACCTAGTCTGCCTAACCGGCGGCTCGGCGCAAGTGCCCTTGATTCGCGACGAGCTCGCCAAGCGCTTCGGCGCCGACAAGTTGCAAACGCAAGCGCATTTTCACTCGGTGCTCAGCGGACTCATCGAGAGCGCAGGCCAACTTAGTTCTTGATTGTGAGCGTAACCGGACAATGATCCGAACCCATCACCTTGGTGAGGTGAGTGGAAGCCTTTAGCCGCGCCTTGTCTTCACCATGAGTCATAAAATAATCGAGCCGCCATCCAATATTGCGCTCACGCACCCCAGGGCGGTAGCTCCACCAGGTGTAGTGGCCCGGGTCCTTGGTGAAGTGGCGGAAGCAATCGATGTACCCGTGCCCTTGGAACTCGCTCATCCACGCGCGTTCCTCCGGCAAAAAGCCTGCATTTTTGCTGTTGGACTTCGGGTTTTTTAAATCGATTTCTGAATGGGCGATGTTCCAATCGCCGCAAACCAGCAAAGTCTTGCCGCGCGCGCGTTCGCGCTCGCAAAAAGCATGAAACTCTTTGCAGAAGGCGAGCTTGTATCCAAGCCGCTGATGCTCCCGCTGACTGTTGGGAAAATAAGCACTGACAATACTGAAATTCTTGAACTCCGCCAGCAACACCCGACCCTCGCGGTCGAATTCGGGAACACCCATACCGGCGCGGACATCGAGTGGCTCTTTTTTGCTGTAAATGGCAACACCGCTGTAACCCGGCTTTTCCGCCGAGTTAAAAAACGCATGATATTTACCCGGATTCAGAAGCTCAGGCGTGAGCTGCTCGCGCTTGGCTTTGATTTCTTGCAGGCAAACGACGTCGGCGGCGTGCTTCGTGAACCACTTGCCGAACCCGGCCTTCGCACATGCGCGCAGTCCGTTTACGTTCCAGCTCACGAGTTCAATTGACATGGCATGTTTATAGCCACTTCGACCGGGCTTGTGAAGTGGGAACATTTACTTTACGCTTCTTAGGTTAAAGAATCCAAAACCGAACAAGGGGTATGAATGAAACATCTTAGCATGGTTGTCTTTGCATTGGTTGTCGCCGGTTGCGCCACGGGGAAAATGGGCCGCATCGAAAAACCGTTGGATGCCAACGCCATCACCAAAACAACGCCTATTTACGTCGAGACCGTGTCGAGCAAAGACCTGATGATCTCGGGTGACAAATCCGGTGACGCCAAGAAAGTGGCCGAAATCAAAGCCGCCATCGAGCACGATTACGCCGCGAAAATCGTTGAGCACCTGAAAGAGAAAGGCTTCAACGCCCAGCTCTCCACCACTCCGAGCAAATCCGGCGTCACCATCACTGGCTTCGTGACCAAAGTGGAAAACGGTTCAGCCGCGGCCCGCTATTTCGTGGGTATGGGTGCCGGTAGCGCCAACATGTTCGCCGATTTTATGATCGTCGATAAAACCAAAAATACGACACTGTCGAAATTCCAAATCATCGCCACATCGGGCGGCGAAAGCGGATTGGGAAGCTATTTGACCCGCTTTTTGAATGACGGCGGCAAGAAAGTCGCGGAGTACATCGAAAAGGGGAAATAGATTTTGTTAGTCTTGCCAGCCCTGAAAAACGGGGCTGGTTTAAGTTTTAGTTTTAGTTTAAGAAAAGAAAAACCGGGTGCACCCTGTTCTTCCCTGGTTCCCAACTAAAACTTAAACTCAAACTTAAACCAGCCCTCCCCCAACAGGGGCAACTTGCCACGTCACCCCTTTCCTCCTCCTTTATTTTGGCTCCCATCGCAGAAAGTCCAGGACTCGTATTTTGCATGTGTGACGTTACGGGGGTAGTTTATGAAAAATTCCATTTTGATTGTGGATGATAGTGAGGACACACGTGAGCTTTTTCAGGCGACTTTGGAGTCTGAGGGGTTTGCTGTTTTGTCGGCGGAAAGTGGAGAGCGGGCACTGGAAATTCTAGCTTCACAACGGCTGCCATCGCTGATGCTACTCGATTTGCGCATGCCCAATATGTCGGGCGTTGAAGTTTTGCAGGAAATGGAGCGTCGTGGACTGGGCAAAGGTATGCCGATCCTGGTGGTATCGGCCGTGGACGAGCTTCCCAGTATGCGCTTGCCTCCGGCCGTAATCGGCACTCTGAAGAAACCGTTTTTCTATCCCGAGCTTATTTTTAAAATAAAAGGGATTCTGGAACCCAGAGCCGAGATGCCCCGGCCAGCCCATCCCTAAAGCGGCGTGATTTTTTTCTCCAAGACCACGAAATGCAAATCGTCGCGCAGGGGTTCGCCGAATTCTGATTTTCCATATGGAAACGGTTTGATATCCCCGGTCCGCCGGTAGCCCCTGCGCTCGTACCAGGCGATGAGCGTGTCGCGAATCTGCACGACGGTCATGAAAATACGGCGCGCATTCTTGGTGGCGGCCACAGTTTCGACATGAGCGAGTAGGATCCGGCCGAGGCCACGCGCCTGCAATGTGGGTTTGACCGTCAACATCCCGAGATAGATTTCATTTTCTGCGTTCAACTGCACCTGTACGCAGGCCAGGATTTCGCCACCGGCATGTGCGCGCAGACAGTAGATCGACGAGCCGGGAGTCGAGACGGCGGAATTTAAAATCGCGGGATCACTGCGCTGGCCGCCGATGTAATCGGCCTCGGTCGTCCAACCCTGGCGCGAAGAATCTCCGCGATAGGCGGAGTTCACGAGTACCGCCAACTCCACGCAATCTTGGGGTGTGGCTAGCGCAATCAGATAGCCCGTCTTCACGGGCCCGCCGACTGCGCCTCGCGCCGGCGATGAAACTCCGCCATCACCAGCTGTTCGATGACGGGCGCAATGAACAAACCTGCAAAGCCCATCAAAGTAACTCCACCAATTAGGCTGATCATTGAGATCAGCGGATTGGTCGCGGCGGCTTTGGAGAACAAAAATGCCTTGAGAAAATTTTCCGAAACAACGGCGACTCCAGCCGTCACAAGCAAGATCGTGCCACTCGCGGCATCGCCTTGAATAATCGAAATCACCGCAAGAACGAATGGTAAGAGCCCGCCACCTGCGAATGGAATCATCGATAAGATGAAAGTGGCGGCGAAAATCAAAAAATAGTTGCCGAGCGAGCAAACCCGCGCCCCGATGGTTACAAGGGTTGCCTGTAACAATCCGGTCAGCAAAACTGAGCCGAGCGAAAGCGCGCAAATTTTTTCAAAGCGCCTGAACTGCTGCTCGTGGTTGCCCTCGATGCCGAGCACATTGGCGGTCGTAATAAATGTTCTCGAGCCCATCAGCAAAAAAGCGGCGAACGCCATCATGAACACGAAAAAATTGAGCAAGATTTCCGGGGTCGCGGCGAGAAAATCGCTGGTCCCGATCAATGCTAAATCGCGGATATAGGTGACTGCGGCGCCGGTCGCGCGGCCGATCTGTTTGTTCAGGTCAACGGATGTCAAAATATCCTGTTCCTGCAGCCAGCCTAAAATTTTATCGCGGGCCCCGATCAGCGTTTTGCTCCAAGCACCGACTACATCGCCGTTGTCGAAGGCCTGAAAGAGTGTGTAGTAAATTTGCACGCCAATCAGGACCAACAGCCCCACGGTCGAAAGCGTGATCACCGCCAGAATGCCGTAGGCTACGGGCTTGCGACGCGAGTGCAAAGCCCGGTTTAAGCGGGCCTGCAACGGGCCGCTGGCCGAAGCGAAGAGAAAACCAAGAATCATCGGCTTCCAAAAGGGCCGAAAGAGTAGGGCGTACAAGACCAGCAGTATCATGAAGATGAATCCACCGTGGCGCTGCAACCATTCTCTATCGCGCAGCGATTTAGTGGTGATGGTGCCCGCCCGGGCCGTGCGCGTGGCCGTGCTCGAGTTCATCTTTGGTGGCCTGGCGCACTTCCGCGACTTCGATTTCGAAGTTCAGCGTCATGCCGGCAAGTTCCGGATTGCCGTCTACGGTGACTTCGTCGGTGCCGACTTTTTTGATGGTAAACAGCATTACACCACCAGGCGTTTGCACCTGAAACTGCATACCTTCGGTCAATTTTTCAGCATCGGGAAATTGAGTCTTCGGAATCACCTGCAGCAAGCGCGCATCGC
>JAYWAE010000412.1:0-8633 GCA_043782715.1 Pseudobdellovibrionaceae bacterium
CGTGTGTGACACCATTCAAGTCTACGAGAGTCGACGTGCGGCTGGCACCAACAAAAGTGCTAGGACGGGCAAGGAACATAACTTCCCAGCGGTACTTGCGATCCGGCTTGGTCGCAAACGTCATTTTCGGCAGCTCCTCCTGAGAAATCCAAGTGTTGTTGAAAATCTGCCAAAGGCGCGTGCGGCGCTCGTTGGTTAGTTTGCCCACGGTGATGGTCTCGATTTCGGAATACACCATGTAGGTGCCGGCTTCGACGAGGCCTGCGGGAACGACGGGAGGTTTAACGGAGATGATCTGGCCGTTGATCACGGGCTTGTCGATCAGCGATATAAACTGTGGCGCGACGCCACCCGTCCCCGGCAAAAGCGCGAAGCTCAGCTGCGAGAAATCTTGCGTGGCTTTGGGTTGGACAGCGTTGAGCTCCAAGTAACTCTCGATGATATTCAAGGGCTTGAAGATCGACCGTACGTATTGGGGCGTGACCGTAGTGGTGTTGGTCAACAGTACCGACAATACGGTCGGGGGACTAGAATTCACAGTCTTGAGGTTCAGCGTTTGGCCGGAAGTCAGGCGCTTGAGATCGGTGGGCATTAGGCGGCCATTTTGTTCAAAGGCGGCGAGGCTGATCATCACTTGGTTAGCCGGCAACGTAGGGGCCATTACGTTCACTTGCGCGGGGAAGGTAATTTGATTCACAGCGAGATCTGTCGCAACGTTGCCTTGCACGTCGACCGTTTTGCTACCGCCGCCGAGAAAATTGAAATAGTTGATCACTTCAAACATGGATTTACCGGCACGGATATCGTCCACCACTTTGCTCAAAGGGAATTGGCCGTGCAGAGCAAAGACGTCGTATTGACCGGGGTCGCGCATGTACACCCGATAGCCGGGTTTGTCGAAATCCACCGGGATAAAAAGGTAGTTTTCACTTTGCTTGGGTAGTGAAACGTTGCTCGGAATATCGAAGCTTTTGCCGGCGATCGAGATGTTGTCCACTTTCGGGCTGAGAACCATCGAGAGGTCGAAGCTAAGCATCGCCTGGCGGCTGATTGCAGGAATGACCAAACCGAAGTCGACTTTACCATCGCTGATGAGCCGACCGTAATCGGTGGCATCACCTTTGACTTCGAGTTCGAGCTGGCCTTCTTGTTTGCTGATTTGAACGGTCATCGAACCAGGCATGGCGGTTGGAATAGTGGTGGCAATGAAACCGGGAGCGGCCACCGTAACGGGCAACGCCGCTTTCCAATCGGCCGGCAAGTTCGAAACACCCTTGATATCCGTAGTGATTGAATTGCCGGGGAACGGATTGTTTACGTCATAGCCAAGCAAAACCGTCGCACCCGAGACCGGGTGACCGGCATCGTCGACGACCGTGATGGTCTCCGCCGAATTGATATGCTGATTTGCGTAAGAGACTGGTCCGATCAAACCTAGCGAGAGCAGTGCCGAAAAGGCATAGGCTAGCTTCATATATCCCCCTTTAAAGCCCGATTTTCTGGCACCCTGCCCCCCGGCAAAGTGCTTCCGAACCTAGGGATTCAAGTGATTATTCGGTTGAAGGTCAAGCTGTTGACAGTCTGACTTTGGTGAGATTAATGTGACGCCTCTCGTCTATTTTCAGGCTGTGGCGGGGTAGCTCAGTTGGTTAGAGCAACGGAATCATAATCCGTGGGTCGGGTGTTCAAGTCACCTCTCCGCTACCATATTCTGAACTCTAAAATACCGATATCCGATACCCGATATCATCTGATATCGGATATCGTGATATCTCGATATCCGATATCGGATATCCGATCAGATTTCAGCATCAGCCATTCAAGCTTTCTCGGTTACCTTCAAAAATCGCCGATGAACTTCCTTATCCCCATGCGGGTCTTCGGGCGAGTGTAGGTCGCTTTCTGTGTACCCACTTTGAATTGCTTCGACTTGTATTACTTTTGCGGCTTCATCCACTTTAAAATCTGCGCGCCAAGTTCGGTACGAAAGACGGTATCCGTTCCCGTGCTCTTCGACCCGCTTACGTCTGTGATCTAACGGATCAAATTCGAGCTGTCCTTGTATAAATCCCTGCAGTTGAGTCACGCCTTGTTGCGCTAGACATTTGATTTGATCGGCCGCTTGATCGCGGATGTGAACCTGCCAACGTTCGGACTCTACATTTTCTAGCCATCCCACTTTTGCCTCGGGAAATGCGTCGGCGTAGGGGAGATACGGTTTGATATCCAACACCGGTGTGCCATCCAAGAGATCGTGGCCTTCGACTACGATGCTTAAACGGTCCACTTTGAGTAAACGCACGCAGCTCAAGCCCAAAGCGTTCGGGCGATATGGGGCGCGAGTGGCGAACACGCCCCGTTTGACGCGTGGGCCTCTTGGCGGCATCACTTTTGGTTTCCATTCGGAATTGCCGTGGAATTGATACACGATCCAAATGCGCTCGAAGCCTGCGAGGTCTTCAACGGCTTGTTCGAAACCGCGGCCCGGTTCCAGCTGGATTTCGCCGCGAGAGCAGTTCGTGTCAACGGAGGCTTGCCGCCTGACTTCGTAGGGATATTTGCTCGCAGCCGAAAATATTCCGATCGGTTGAAGGGTGATCACCGCGGTGTGCCCTCGTATTGACGGAGCCACTCGAACGCCGCGATGCCAAAGGCTACGCTGACATTCATTGAATTTTTAGTCCCGCGCATCGGGATCCGGCAAATGGAGTCGACGGCGTGCAGAGTATCGCCCTCGATGCCAAAGCGTTCGTTGCCTAGGACGAAGGCCAATGGATGCAGCGTGAATCTAAAATCGTGCAGGGAGATCGCGGCTGCAGAGGTCTCAAGCGCCACTAGGGTGTAACCTTCTTTACGTAGCTCCTGGCATGCGGTTTGTGCGCGGCCGACCCGGCGCCACGGGCTCATGGCTGAGGTGCCCATTGCCGTGCGCGCGGTTTTTTCATCGTCTGGATCCGGGGTATACCCGCAGAGCAGAATTTCAGACACTCCCAAGCACTCCGCTGTACGAAACAGAGCGCCGACGTTGAAGGCTGAGCGCAGATTTTCGACGATCAGCTTGAGCGGCACGCGCGCGCTGGCTTTGTTCCTACCATCGCCTTCATGAATCAGAAACTCGTCGTCACGCAGGGCGCGGCTCGACAATCGTTCGAATGGAACCACACAGGCGTAAAAATGGTGCAGTGAAATTTCATCATGCAGATGCGCCGCCGTTTGCGTAAGTCGGCGCAGACTTTCGCTTTCCGCCTCCGAGCACGAGGCGATCAAGCTCCTCAGTTTCTGGTACCGGAGATCTCCGCCTAAACTGCGTGGCTGCTGACGCTCGAGACTTGGCCACGTGAGTTCCAGCTCGCGCGCCTGCTTTAAAATCTGCGCGAGTCTGGCTTGGTCCGCTGGGCCAAGGCTCATTTCACTTTTTGGCCGGGTAGCGCGCCGCTGTCAGGCGATAAGATAAACAAGTCCTTGCCACCCATTCCAGCCGCGAGAACCATTCCTTCGGACACCCCAAATTTCATTTGTCGCGGCTTCAAGTTGGCGACCACGATGGTCAAGCGGCCGACGAGACTGGCGGGCGCATAGGCGGCTTTGATTCCGGCGATGATTTGGCGCTCACCGAGCTCTCCTAGATCCACTTTGAGGCGCAGCAACTTGTCGGCGCCTTCGACCTCTTCGGCCGAGAGGATTTTAGCGATGCGCAAATCGACCTTCATGAATTCATCAATTTCGATCATTCCGCCTTCAGTCTTGGGCGGTGAGGCCTTCGCGGGGGCGGCAGTTTTTGTGTCGGTCACTTTGCTCTCCTCGACCATTTGTTGAATCTTGGGCAATTCGATACGCACGGCTAAATGTTCGTAATCACCGATTGCATGCTTGGTCAGCGTGCTAGCCGTATCGCTCCACATATAGGGTGACTCACGCAGCAAAGCCGCCACCCGATCGGCATACTTCGGCAAGACCGGCTTGAGATAAATCGTGAGTAAACGAAACACGTTTAGAATGGACGTCAGCACCTCGCGCGTGGCCTCGGGATTGCTGTTGATCAGCTTCCACGGGGCGTGCTCGTCGAAGTAGCGGTTGGCTTCGTCAGCGAGGGCGCGAATCTCGGTCAAAGCTTTGCCGAAGTCGCGTTTCTCGTAGTGGCCGGCGATCTCTTCAGACTTGCTCTGCGCGAGTGTCACCAGTTTGAGCGCTTCACCGCTGAGCGCGCCCATGCGGCCTTCAAGCCGTTTGCTCAACATCTGCGCCCCGCGCGAGCCGAGATTGGTGATCTTACCAATGAGATCCGAGTTCACCCGGCCGGCAAAATCTTCGAGGTTGAGGTCCACGTCGTGCAAATTGCCGTTGATTTTGCAGGCGTAGTAATAGCGCAGGTACATGGGATCGAGGTGCTCGAGGTACTTGCGCGCCGTAACAGACGTGCCCTTCGACTTGGACATCTTCTCGCCATTGACCGTAAGCATGCCGTGCACGAATACCTCGCGCGGCAAATTGTAGCCCGCGGTCTTGAGCATGGCGGGCCAAAACAAGCAGTGAAAATAGACGATGTCTTTGCCGATAAAATGATAGTTTTCGGTTTTGGGATCTTGCCAGTAGTCTTTGAGTTCGCGCCCGTTCAGTTTGCACCAATTCCAAGTGCTCGAGATATACCCGATGGGTGCGTCGACCCAGACGTAAAAAAATTTGTCTTTCAGACCAGGTATTTCAAATCCAAAATAGGGTTTGTCGCGCGAGATATCCCAATCGCGCAGTTCGCCGGAGGTCCACTCACTCAGCTTGTTGGCCACTTCGCTCGAAGTGTGAGCGGGAACCCAGGTCTTAAGAAAATCGCGAAACTGATCGAGCTTGAAAAACACATGACTCGATTTGCGTTGCACCGGTTTAGTGCCGCAGATCGTGCAATGCGCGTCTTTTACGTCGATTGGGGAGTAGGTCGAACCGCAGACATCGCAGGAGTCACCATACTGATCTTTTGCGGCGCAAACCGGGCAGGTGCCTTTGACGAAGCGGTCGGGTAAGAACATGGTGTCGACTTCGCAGTACAGCTGTTCGATGTCGCGGATGTCGGTATGACCGGCCTCACGCATTTTTGCGTAGAAAGTTTCGGCTAGCAGTTTGTTCTCGGGGTCGTTGGTCGAGCCAAAATAGTCAAATTCAATGCCAAAATCGGTGAAGTCGCGCACGTGATCGGCCTTGCTCTGAGCGATGTAGGCTTCCGGAGTGATGCCGAGCTCCCGAGCCTTCACCATAATTGGCGTGCCGTGGGTGTCATCGGCGCAGATGTACAAGCACTCATGGCCGCGCATCTTCTGAAAGCGCGTCCAGAAGTCGACTTGCAGATATTCCACGAGATGACCAATGTGAATCGGGCCATTGGCGTAGGGCAAGGCCCCCGTGGCGACTATCCGGCGTTTTTGCAATTTGTCCTCCGACAGCGAAAAGGGGATAGATTAGTCGAAGTGCCAGGGCGAGTCATATTCAAAACATCCCATTCTACAATGGGGCTCTAAAAAATGCCTAAAATGTCTAATTGGATCTTAAAAAATAGAAGCCCTTCCCGCGGTTCGCGGCTGTTTCACAGCTCGCATTTCAGTGAAATTCGTCGGTCTCGCCCTCACTGGCGTCCGTCTTTGAGCGGGAAAGGCTCCCTTCGCAACTCCGTCGCCAAATCTTAGTTTTGAAAAACGCGATGGCTTTTTTGATCGGCGACATGACTGCGTTCAAGGATTTTGCGGTCAAACCTGACTCAAGATGAAAAAACTGGGGCAGCAAGCGCGAGGCCGTCACGCGTAAAACCATATTTTGGTTGAGCTGATCGGAATAGGTCAGCATGTCGCCGATCGGTGAGGGCGGCCAAGTGAGGCCCGAGCTGAGGCCCGCCATGAAGTTGTCGCGAGTGATCGAGGAAAATGCGGGCGCCATGGGCGGGTAGTACGAAACTCCGTCGTGTTGGAGCGTTCCGGGAGACTGATTGGCAATGTAAATCCCCGCCTTAGTCATGATGCCGGCGAGAAAAACCGCAGGTAGGGATGTGCTCTTGAAATGCTCCATGTCGCGAAAAATTTGAATGACCATCGCGCGCTCATCGCGATTGTAGCCCACCGAAATGCCGAGGTCGATCAGCCCACCCCAGCCTTTTTCTTTATGTCCGCCGAGCAGCTCCACGCCCAACGCGAAAACCACGCCGAACTCGTTGGAGCGAGAAAATAGCGGCGCCTGCGTCCATAAGTTCAAATCGGCGGCTTCAAGCAGGCGTTGTATCACGCGCTCCGAGCGCTCGCGAAAAGCGAGGCCCTCGTTCTGGCGGCGTCCGTCTTCTAGTTCATCGAGTGCGCTTTCTTGGGCAGCCATGATGTCTTCGCGCAAGCCGCGGCTGACCGTGGCGAGATCGTTCGTCAAACTGCGCAAGCGGTAAGCTTGAATTTGATATCGAATCGAATCTTTGCCGATCACGCCAACGCCCAGCCCATATTTGATCATGCGTAGGCCGCGCGCGAGCGTGGTCAAAAAAATCTTGCGATTTGTGTGGAAGGCGGCCTTTTCGGGCTCACCCATCGAATCGTAAGCGGCCCGCTCTGGCGCCGCGGGTGTGACTAAGGTGTAATGCCGTTTACCAGATTGAATCTCGAGCGATTGCGCAATCGCGTCCGCGCTGCAAAATGAGGCGGAGAGCGCGAATAGCAACACCAAGAAAACTTGAAGGTTGAGCATGATTCTGAGTAGAACAGGTGCGCATGGGAGGGAACTGATATGAGAAAGTCCGTGCGCTTTTGTATCTATTGGGCGGGGACTGTTTACACGGCTCATCTGCAGCTGGCCTTATAAACCATTCAAAAATTTCCTTCCTGAATTGCCTCGGAGGCGGCGCCTTCGGCGTGGCTCCGATCCGCGCGACTGCTCCACTTATCCCATGCCGCTTCTGCATCATGGCGCATTTTTGAAACGGAATTTCTGAGAGTCTTGAGTTCGTTGGCGTTTGGCTGATGCCCGAGCGAGTAAAGTGCATTCAACTGATTTTGGAAACTGTCGATCTCTTGGCCGAGTCCACGTACCCAAGCGCTGGCGTATTCGGAGCCCTCGGCGGTTCCAAACAGCGATTGGATCTCGTAGGTCTTGTTGATGTCGGCCTGCATTTTGGCGCGTGCCGTGGTCGCGGGCGTGGCGCTCGCAGCGTAGCCCATACCGCTTAGGCTTGAGAGCATGAAAATGACGAAAATAATCGAACGCATTGGTTTGCCTCTGACATGGGTTACACGCTGAGACTGCGATTATTGGACCATTGCCGGGTAAATGTATGGACGGGATAGACTGTCAAACCGATTGACGGTGCCGTCAAATGGCAGCGTTTGAGAAGGCAATCGCCACCTAGGGGCTTAGCGCGATCCCGCCCTCACAAATCTGCGCCAAAACCCAGTTGTCCCGTGGGATTGTCCAGGTTCTTACGCAGTACGATCCACTGTTGAATGTCTCGATTGTACGTAATTTGGCTCTCGAGGTGGCCATCGGAAAATCCCGTCGAGCTCAGCATTTCGGCTTTGATCGCCCAGATTTTTTTGAACTGAAGGTCGGCAATCACAATGGCACCGGCGTTGGTTGCGGGGATGACGGCGATTTGATTGGGCAAACGCGCGGGCACGTCCGGCGCGATCCATTCGAACTCGCGGAAGCCGATTGAGCGGCGCGCGCCGTTCAGAGACTCGTGATCATATGGAACATCGTTGGTGAAATGTTGAAAACCGAAGGGATGGTGTCCGCTGTTCGCCACTGGGGACGGGCGTTTTGCAGTGGTGGGCGCCGCAGGGCTATTTGCCGGAGCTTGAAAAAGTTGCGCCGGAATACCTATCGCATTGAGCATCGCATTTAGATTTTGAATCGGCAGCGGCCTGCCCGCGGGATTGTTGCGAAGCAAAGTGGTCACTTGGTTCAGCCAGTAGGCCTTAAGGTTCAACAGGTCGTTGGCTTTGGCCGGGACTTGCGCAGGTTCGGCGAGGATCACGTCGGCGGTGACCTTCACGATCTCAAGAAAATTTTGCTCGATTTGGCTAACGAAGAAATCCTCTTCGCTGGCTGCGCGCGTTGGCGAGTTGCTCTTGAGTTGATCGACACAGGATTTCTGAGGCTTGGCATGCGCTGCGATGGGCACTAGAAGAAATAAAACTGCGATTTTAAAAGCGTTCAAGACTGCCCCCTTTGAGCGCAAACTAGCAGTCGTGCGGAATGATTACCAATTGCATGGTTTGATAGGCCTCATTAGCAATCGGCCAATTCAATTGAATTTTATATAGTGTCCCCGGGGCCGCGCTTTGCGGCCCGGGAAAATAAGATTGTATGTGACGATTAACTCTTCGGCGTGCGCGGTCACTGGCCAGTAGGTCAGTGAACCACGGGGACAATGGCTGGAGGCACATCGGGGCATTGATTTGCGAACTCGGTGATTTTGGCCTGCTGCTGGCTCAGCTCATCGCCCGACATCTTAAACAGCGCGGGGTCGCAATTTTCATCATGGATGATGCGCTTAATTCCTTGCGCCTCGGCTTCCGCAATCTTCAATTGCCAGATCGCCTTCACGTGCAGCCAGTTGGCGACGTACTGGCAATGGTAGGCGGTGTTGGGCGGCAACCATTGGTCCGGGCTCA
>JAYWAE010000413.1:0-3271 GCA_043782715.1 Pseudobdellovibrionaceae bacterium
GCCGGTCCGCCGAACTCGGACATCGGATTGCCCTCGCCGTTCAGGTACAGGTGATAGTTCTCTTGAATGCGCTTAGTCTCTGCCTTCAGCCACGGGTACTTCCACGCTTTGGCTTGAGCCGTCACACAAGCATCCACATCGGGCGAAACGCCTTGTTTGACAATCGCGGCACTGGCGTCGCCGCTGGCCGCGGTGTCGACTTCGAGCTGCAGATTGCCTTGGATTTTCTTGTTTTTCTTAAGCGCGCTCTCATAGCACTTCAACACTTCGTGATTGTGCTCACGCGAGACACCCTCGACCCACTTGGCGTCGACCTTGGGCTCTTCGGTCACGGGCTTTTCGGCGCACGCGCCCAAGATGAGCGCGAGAAAAATCAATCCACGCTTCATCACTAAGCCTTGATCAGCTTTTTGTAATCGGGAGCGCGCATCAAGTTGGCGAGTTCTTTCTCGGTGTCCATCTCGATGCGAATCAACCAGCCGTCGTTCATCGGGTCATCGTTGAGCGTGCCCGGATTGTCCATCATGCTCATGTTGACTTCGATGACCGTACCCGAAACCGGCGCGACCAAGTCGCTGACCGCTTTCACGCTCTCGACCACACCGAAGGGTTCGCCCTGGGTGACCTTTTGGCCTTCTTCAGGCAGCTCGACGTAGACCACTTCGCCCAAGGTGTCTTGCGCGAACTCGGTGATGCCCACTGTGACCACGTTCTCGTCGACCTGCGCCCACTCGTGATCCTTGGTGTAATAATATTCTTCCGGCACGTTGAAATTGGTCATTCTTCCTCCACTAAAATTATTTACGTTTAACGAACGGGGTCGGCATTACCGCGGCCCGCACCATGCGCCCGCGAATGTCGACGTTGAACTCCGTGCCATCAGCGGCCTGCGCCTTATCGACGTAAGCGATGCCGATGTTGTCATTCAGCGACGGTGACGGAGTTCCGCTGGTCACCAAGCCGATTTCTTTGCCTTCTAACGAGAACAGTTTATAACCCTGGCGCGGAATTCCGCGCTCACGCATCACAAAGCCGATCAGCTTGCGCGGCAGGCCCTTTTCTTTTCCGGCGACCATGGGCCCACGGCCGATGAAGTCTTTTTTGTCGGGCTTCACGACCCAACCGAGACCGGCAGCATAGGGATTGCTGCCGTCGTCGATTTCGTGGCCGTATAAAGAGTACTTCATCTCGGTACGCAAAGTGTCGCGCGCGCCGAGGCCTACAGGCACGACGCCAAGGTCTGCGCCCTTCTTGAGCAGTTCGCGCCAGAGTTCCGCGGTTTTGGCTGCGGGCACGAAAATCTCCACGCCGTCTTCGCCCGTGTAGCCAGTGCGCGCGACCAAGAGACTGGCGCCGGCAAATTTCACAGCACGAAATTCAAACGAGGGAATGTCCTTAACGCTGTCACCGCAAACACGCGCGGCCAGCTCCATGCCCTTCGGGCCCTGCACCGCGATCTGCCCCCACTGCGAACTTTCATTCACGATCTCGGCGCCGCGGTTGTTCTTCACCATCCAGGCAAAATCTTTGTCGGTGTTCGAAGCGTTCACGCACAAAAGGTAATCCACGCCTTTTTCCACGCAGTACACGATCAAGTCGTCGACCAATCCGCCTTCGGCATTCGGTAAGAGCGAGTATTGCGCTTGGCCGTTTTCAAGTTTACCGGCGTGGTTGGTCGTCAACCACTCGACAGTCTCGAGAGATTTTGGCCCGCGAATGCGAACTTCGCCCATGTGAGAGACGTCAAAAAGCCCGACCGCCGCTCGCACCGCCATATGCTCTTGGCGCAGGCCCGCATATTCGACCGGCATGTACCATCCGGCGAAGTCGACCATTTTGGCTCCCAGCGCGACGTGTTCATCACGCAAGGGTGTGGATTTAGGCTGAGAAGTCATGCCGCCCAAGTTCGTCTCTCCCGGCGATTTTGGCAACCTCGGCGGGATGGCTTGGGCGCTGCGGCGATCGGGTCTTTGCCGTTGCAACACGCTGAAGCGCCAAAAAGCGGCTCAAAATGCCAAAATCGGAGAAAGTTTTCATCTCTTTTCAAAGGGATAAGCCCCCGCGCTGGCCCTGGGATTGCTCAATCTCCAACCAGGTCCAAGGAGGACCTCAGACGTGCGTACCCACATCGCCTTAATTAGTCTCACGGCCCTCGCTTTCACAGCCTGCAGCAGCGGGCTGACGGCCGATGATGGCAAAAAGCACGGCACCGGGTTTTATAAAAATAACGTGCCCTACGTTACGGACGATGGGCGCGTGCAAGACGATCTCAATAAACGCGACGATACGCCGGTTTCGGGACCAACGCCGGCTCCAAACCCTGCGCCTCAGGTCGACCCAGCCACGAAGCCCGATCCCAAAGCCCCAGTCCCCACAGGCCACCCTTTGCGGGAGCATTTACGTGAATTCGAAATCTCGCGCTACAGCGGCGGCACGGTCGCTCGCTTCGGCAACAAGGTCGTGGAAATCAAAATCTTTTTCGACAATCAGCCCACGGCGGTCTTCAAAGCCGCGCTCGGAAGTGGCAGCGGCGGCGGATTCACGATGAACGCCACCTCTGGAAAATTCCAGCTCAGCGGCTCGCTCAAAGACACCGAGCCGACCCTCACCCTCGGCGAATTCACCCTCGCCGGCAACGGCGAAACAGCCAAAATTTTCTACCGCGCCTATAAAGCTGGATTAACAGTGCGTGAAGATGCGAGCAAAAAGCCGCTTCCGGGTTCGATCACTGAAAAACAAATCCGTGCCCTCGGCGACGGCACCTTCGCATGGGTCAACAACTGGGCGGTCGTGCGCGGCCGCGCGGTGTATCTGATCGACATCGTCAAGGTCTCGGGCAATCCGCACAATGTGAGCGACGGCATGCCCTTCTTCGCCTTCAAAGGCGAATCGCTGCAAACCGGTGAGCAGGAGCAAAAGGCCGACACCGTGGGCGGCACCGCCGACGTCAGCCTCGTCGGCAACGGCGAAGAGAACAGCGGTAAGATGTTCTCCGTGAAGCTCGACGACCCCACCACCCATGAAAAAACTGAAGTCATGGTCGACGTCGACATGATAAACAAACCCGAAGAGCGTATAGCGCCGGAGGATCGCGGGCCCGAAATCCCAGCCGTCACCGACGACAATGGCTATGCGCCGACTGAAGACGGCCAAGGCAAGCCGTCGCCCAATGGCCGGCCGAAGAAGCCCAAGCCGACGCCGGGAGAAACGCATCGTCAGCCCGATCCTAGCCCGATAACGGGGAACGCATATTTGAAAATCGACACCTCTC
>JAYWAE010000414.1:0-3268 GCA_043782715.1 Pseudobdellovibrionaceae bacterium
TCAGTCACAAGATGAACAAGACCATTTCGGTGAAGATTTTCCGCCGCGTCCGTCACGAAAAATACGGCAAATACATGAAGAAGACTTCGGTATTCAAAGCCCATGACGAGAAAAACGAAGCCAAGACCGGCGACCGTGTGCGCATTCAAATGACCCGCCCGTTGAGCAAGACCAAGCGCTGGCGCCTGATGGAAGTCGTCGAAAAAGGTCAGACCGAGCTCGAAGGAGTTCAAATATGATTCAAGTGCAAAGCCGCTTGCGTGTCGCCGACAACTCCGGCGCCCGCGAAGTGATGTGCATCAAGGTTTTGGGCGGCACGAAACGCCGTTCCGCTTCGATCGGCGACATCATTGTCGTCTCGATCAAGGATGCGCTGCCAAATTCGAAAGTTAAAAAAGGCGATGTCGCCAAGGCTGTGATCGTGCGCACTGTTCACAAATTGCGCCGTGCCGATGGCAGCTATATCCGTTTCGACGACAACAGCGCGGTTTTGATTAACGCCGCGAAAGAGCCGATCGGCACCCGTATTTTCGGACCCGTGGCGCGTGAACTGCGCGCCAAAGCGTTCGTCAAGATCGTGTCGCTGGCGCCAGAGGTGATTTAAAATGGCTGACAACGAAGATAAAAAAGACGGCGGCGAAGCGAAGCCGGCAAAACAAGCTAAGGCGCCGAAAGGCGACAAGGGCGGAGCTAAACCTGAGAAGAAAGCCGAAAAGAAACCGGCCGGTCCGAAGCAGATCATCAAGATCCAGCTGAAGGAAAAATACCGCTCGGAAATCATCGGTTCGTTGATGAAAGAACTAGGCCTCAAGAGCGTCATGCAAGTGCCGAACTTGCAGAAAATCGTCATCAACGTGTCGACCAGCGAAGCCGTCAAAAACCCGAAAGTATTAAACACGGCGGCGGATGAGTTGACTGCGATCACCGGCCAAAAAGCTGTGATCACCAAGTCGAAGAAGTCGATCTCGAATTTCAAACTGCGTGAAGGCATGCCGATCGGTACGATGGTGACCTTGCGCAAAGAAAAAATGTGGTCTTTCCTCGAGCGCCTGATTCACTTGTCGCTTCCGCGCGTGCGCGATTTCCGTGGGCTGTCTCCGCGCGGCTTCGATGGCCGTGGCAACTACAATATGGGGCTCAAGGAACAGATCATTTTTCCGGAAATCGACTATGACCGCGCCGAACAGGTTCGCGGTATGAACATTACGATCTGCACCTCGGCTGCCAATGACAACCAGGGACGGGCCCTGCTCGAAGCTCTCGGCATGCCCTTCAGAAAGCGTTAAGAGGAGTTTTGAAGTATGGATACAATCGGGGATTTCTTGACTAGAGTTCGTAACGCCGGTGGCGCCCGCCACGAGAAGCTGGATATGCCGGCTTCGAACATTCGCGTGGGCATTGCCAAAATCTTGCTGGACAACGGTTACATCCGTTCGTTCAAAGTCGTACGTGACGGCAAGCAGGGCGTGATGCGCGTCTACCTCAAGTACAATGAAAAAGGTAAACCGATCATCACCGAAATTAGCCGCGTAAGCCGTCCCGGCCGCCGCGTCTATGTGAAGTCGGATGATATTCCCCAAGTTCGCGATGGTTTTGGAATTTCAATTCTTAGCACCAACCGGGGCGTTGTCGACGGTGACACCGCCAAGAAAGAAAAGCTCGGTGGTGAATACTTGTGTAACGTTTGGTAGGTGAACAATGTCTCGTATTGGACGCGCTCCCGTATTTTTTGACAAAGCGATTCAGGTCACGATCACTCCGGCGAACGAAGTGACGGTCAAGGGTGCTAAGCACTCGATGACCGTCCGCATGCGCCCGGAAATCAAAGCCAAGATCGAAGACGGAAAAATTATTCTGTCGAAGACCAATGAGGAAGTGCAGACCGGCGCTTACCACGGCCTTTATCGCGCTCTGATTCAGAACGCGGTAACCGGGGTATCTAAAGGCTGGAGCCGTGAGCTCGAATTGAACGGCGTCGGCTATCGCGCTGCTGTCACTGGCAAGAAACTCGAGTTGACTTTGGGTTACAGCCATCCTGTGGTTTTCATGATTCCTGCGGGGATCGAGATCGCCGTGGAAAAGCAGACGAAGATCACGATCACTGGACCCAATCGCGAGCAGGTTGGGCAAGTGGCCGCGAAAGTGCGCAGCTTCCGTCCGCCGGAACCGTATTTGGGCAAAGGAATTAAATACTCAGACGAGACGATTCGCCGCAAAGCCGGCAAATCGGCCGCTAAGTAAGAGGTGAAATGTGATTCGCATTAAATTGAAAAGTAAAACTACGCACAAGGTGACCAAGCGCCTCAAGAACAAGGCGCGTATCCGTAAGAAGCTGGACGGAAACTCTGAGCGTCCACGCTTGGCCGTATTTCGCAGCGGCAAGCACATGTACGCGCAAATCATCGATGATTCGACCGGCAAGACGCTGGTGGCTTATTCGACCCTCGAAGGCGAACTTAAGAAAAAGAATCTCGCGACGTCCAAGCAAGTGGGACAAGAGATCGCCAAGCGCGCTCTCAGCAAGAACATCAAGAGTGTAGTGTTTGATCGCAGTGGATATGTGTTTCACGGCCGTATCAAGGCAGTTGCCGATGGTGCGCGTGAAGCGGGCTTAAGCTTCTAAAGGAGCATGTTAGTGGAGCAGCAGACGCAATCGGAATTTCAAGAGAGAGTTGTCGCCATCAATCGCGTGGCCAAAGTCGTGAAGGGCGGACGCCGCTTTTCATTCGCAGCCCTCGTGGTTTGTGGAAACGGCAACGGTGAAGTCGGGTTCGGTACGGGTAAAGCCGGCGAGGTTCCTGAAGCCATCGGTAAAGCCGGCCGTGCCGCGAAGAAATCCATCAAGCGCATGGTTCTCAAAGACAACCGTACCATTCCCCACCAGGTGACGGGAAAGTTCGGAGCCGCGAAGGTGATCTTGATCCCTGCTTCTCCCGGTACCGGCGTTATTGCCGGCGGCCCGGTGCGCGCGGTTCTAGAAGCTGTCGGCATCAAAGACATTTTGACCAAGTGTGTGGGCACGACAAATCCGCACAATGCCGTGCGTGCGACGCTTCAGGGATTGTCGCAAATGATCAGCCAGCGTCCGACCAAGACGGATGAGAAATAGGTGAGATATGGCCAATAAGGGATTTCGCGTTACATTAAAGCGGGGACTGATTGGAACGACTAGTGAGCAGCGTTCGGCAGTTCGTTGTTTGGGTCTGCGTAAGATCAACCAAAGCAAGTTGATCACGGATAACCCGGCCAATCGCGGTCAGATCTTTAA
>JAYWAE010000415.1:0-8571 GCA_043782715.1 Pseudobdellovibrionaceae bacterium
ACAGTCCTGCGACTATGGTCTTGAACATCCTAAGATCATGTCGCGTTGCGTGTGGGCTGTCAAATTCCGTTGAACGGAACGGCGAATTCGGCATTGCAAGCTTGCGCCGGTGTGCCCAATGGAACGATCCGGTAAAAACGTTGGCCGGGAACGACCATCAGATCCAATTTCGCCAGGGCCATAAGAAAGTCTTCGTATACATCTTCGGCCTTCGGAGTGCGCGAATGCCCAATGACTGTGATTTTACCAGACGCCTGAGAACTCATGGTGAAGGCGTGTCCGGTGATTTTGGCAACCGCACGCACGACATCCAGCATATCCGAATCGGGTTTATAAACCGCGTTCAGATCGGAGTTAGCCGCTGCGGAAAAGCTCCAAACAAGGGCTAAAGCGGTCAAGAATTTCGTCATTGGGCCTCCTTGCCCCATTTTCCGCTCGCCCCTGTGAATTCGCAATGGGATTGGCTTGGCTCGGGACGTAAGGGCAGGCCGGTTTCAACCCTATTGACAAAGACTCCGGAGTATTTTATATTTAACCCATAGGTTAATTAACCGATTAGTTATTTACAGGGCTTGCGCTAGCCCGCAGCTAGAGGAAAAATGACCACGCAAGATCACTTGAGCCTGACCTTTGCCGCCCTTTCCGACCCGACTCGGCGGGCGATGTTGGCGCGGCTGTCTAAAGGTGAGGCGAGCGTCTCGGATCTGGCCCAGCCGTTTTTGCAGGATATGAGCCTGCCCGCCGTGACCAAGCATCTCAAAGTTCTCGAGAAGGCCGGCTTGATCACCAAAAGCCGGGATGCACAGTGGCGCCCGTGCAAACTCAACGGCGCCGCGTTTAAAGATGTTTCCGACTGGATGGAACAGTATCGCCGGTTTTGGGAAGAAAGTTTTGACCGCCTCGAGGCTTACTTAAAAACTGTGACCGCCAAGAAAGCAAAAAAAGGAAAGAAAAATGGCCGCGCCAAATAAATCCAATGAGATTCATATCACCCGCATTTACGATGCCCCAGTGAAGGCCGTCTGGGAGGCGTGGACGGATCCCAAGCAAGTCGCGCAGTGGTGGGGGCCGCGCGGTTTCACCATCACCACTCATAGCAAAGACCTCAAACCGGGCGGCCATTGGCACTACACCATGCATGGTCCCGATGGGACCGACTGGCCCAACAAAACCAAGTACTTCGAAGTCGAAAAGTACGTGCGCCTCGTGTACGACCACGGCGGCAACGACGAGCAAGCACCCCTGTTCCGCGTGACTGTGAACTTCAGTGAAGTGAAGGGCGGGACCAAAATGGAAATGAGCATGGCGCTGCCGACACCCGAAGCCGCCGCTGAGACCCGCAAATTTATCAAGAAAGCCGGCGGCAATGCGACTTGGGATCGTCTGGCCGAATATCTAGAGAAAGAGGCCAGCGGCAAAGAGAAGTTCGTGATCAATCGTAGCTTCGAGGCTCCGATCGGAACGCTTTTTGAAATGTGGACCGACCCCAAACACTTCAGCCAGTGGCTGGCGCCGGCGGGATCGACAATGGAATTTGTCCGCGCCGAGATTAAGCCCGGCGGCTCGACTTTTTATGTGATGTCGAGCAGCGGTACTAAGATGTATGGCCGCGCCAAATACCTGGAGATCAACAAGCCCGATCGCATCGTGTACACGCAGCAGTTCGTCGATGAAAAAGAAAACGTCTCCCGTCATCCTTTTGCTCCGACTTGGCCTGAAACCATGCTGACGACCGTGCAATTCACGGCGGAAGGACCCGAGTGCACCCGTGTCACCATAACTTGGGAGCCTCACGGTGCCACCACGCGCGAGGAACTCGAAACCTTTAGCAAAGCCAGAGGCGGCATGACTCAAGGGTGGACCGGATCGCTCGATAAGTTGGAAGACTACCTTACCGAGGCATGATGAAAGCGAATTGGATTTTCATTTTAATTTTCGCGCTCCTCTCCCCGCCTGGATCAGCTGGGGAGAAGTGCACGGGTAAGCCGCAGCCGTATGTATGGAAGCGGACTTCACTCAAAGCCGATGAGAACAAATCGGCGCTCGTATTGGCCCATGACCCCATTGGCAATGCCATAGGTTATGAGATCGCGGATATCTCGGGACAGATCGGGGAATTGTTCAAAGCGATGCAGCTAGAGAAGGGCGATATTCTCGTCGCGATTGATGGTGTCGACATCGACAGTCCATTCCAGGCGGTTCCACGCTTCGCGGCAGCCAAATCAAAACGGACATTTTGCCTGGTCTATTTGCATTTGGGTGAGCGACTTTTGAAATTCTATCAACGAGCTGGCTAGTGATACGATCGCGGGTGCGGGACAGTAGCCCGCAATGCCCCACGCCTAACCTTGTACCGGCTCGCGCTTGGGCTTATGCTAAGGGCGGCAGGGATTTGACTTCGGGCATCGGATTTGCTCTACCAGCCGCGGGTACTGCGCCATGAACGCAAACAAAGACCGGCCCTACACTTGGGTCAAATATAAAGAGAGCCTTTGCCGCAAATGCATCGGCAACTGTTGCACGATGCCCGTCGAGGTAAAGATCGAAGACCTTGTACGCCTCGGGGTGATTTCCGAAGACGACGTGAACGGCAGCCGCCGTAAACTGGTGAACCGCCTGAAGCGCGAAGGCGTGATTCAATCTTACCGCGAAGTCACTGGCCTATTTATGCTCGTTCAAAGAGTGAACGACGATTGCCTTTACCTCGATGAAAGTTCACGCCTGTGCACGGTTTACGAAAAACGTCCCGACGTGTGCCGTGCTTTCCCCGAGCGTGCGGGTATAAGGCCCGGATTTTGCCCAGCCAAAGCTAAATATTGAGCACCTTCTTATTACGAGCCACTCAGCACTCCACAAGTCGACCTTTAGTAAATGCACCCAAATAGGTATTTTCGCGACGTCGGGTTGATTGATTTCATTTCATCGCGAGTGAAATACGGAAAGAAGGCCCGAACTCCCATTTGGGTACACATGTAAAATGCCACGATTAGCAGGCTGTAAGGGTACGGATTATTATTGTGGGTTGGGTTGTTACGACTCGGCAGCTGGCTCCAGCCCTTACGGCGATGGTATTCTTGCGCGATCGCTTGTAATATCTATTCTGCCATTTGGTATGAGGTTTTACAAAAGGCCACAGCCCGTTCAGACGCGGATGCAAAACTACTGCAGAAAGTATTTATGGCATCGCTGAAAATGCTCACGTCCAGCGACAATATGCCGTCGGTCAATTTGAAAATCAAAGCCCTCGACAGCAGCCTCGCCGGCGGGGTTTTCACCGCCGACTTTAAAGCCTCGTACGCGAATCATGGAAGGACCGTGCCATGAGGTGTTTCCGTGCTGCCCGCCTGGCGAACTCTTTGTCAGGAAGCCCACATCTTTTTACAAAGATGTGGGCAATAGAAGGGTCTGAAATACGCTCCCATCAATGAAATTGGGGATTCATAGCCGTAAGCTCGAGTCCAATTCTGCTCAATGGCCGGAGCCGTCGTGCTTTTCAGTGTAGATCTGCCGGCTGTCCTGGTTCAGTTCCTGATTCAGTTGCTTTTGTTCCGCCTTGGTTAGGTAGCCGCCATTGGCCTTCACTTCTGCCTTTTCTTGCGCTTTCACACCGGCCAGTTCGCCGCGTAGCTTTTTGGCTTCTGATTTAGTCAATTGGCCGTCTTTAACCCCATCGGTGATGCGCTTTTCTTCGTTACGGATTCGACGGTTAACCTCCTCGCGGCGCGGATGCTCGCGCTTCTCTTTAGCGACGGCTCCCGCGGAGGCCAAAATAACGCCCAAAAATGCAATCGTTCTGAAACAGCGGATAGACTTCATATATTCTCCCTTGGTTGAGTTAGCACCTACATCCTTCATGGGTAGAAACCCATTCCCAGAGGCAAAAGTTACGGACGATTGTGAATTTTTAGAAGTGTTTAAATTTGATGCAAAAAAGTCAGATACGCCAGATTCTGTTTGTTTCGATTTGAGACAGTGCCCCCGGCCGTAGTGGTTTCGGTGGTCAGCAAATGATCCGTCACAGTGAGCTCCAACAGCGTTTGTTTACCTAGGCGAAATCCGACATCGATCCGCGCGACTGTGTGGGCCGGAATTTGAACCTTTCGCTCAACGCCATTGCCATTGAGGTTTTCAACCGAGTGGCTAGAAACTCGCATTCCGCCCAACTGGAGATACACCTCCTTGGTAAGGTGGAGGCGGTCGTTGAGGCTGGCACTCGGGTACTGCGCAGGATGCAGAGTGAAGGTTGTAGCGGGCCCGTCGCCATCAGTATGGCCCTGGCCATCTTGGTTGTAGGCTCCACGTAACTCCATTTCGTTTATACCCCAACGCCAAAAAAGCGCGCCGTAGGCCGAGGCCGTCCAATAGCCATTGAGGTAGTTGCCCGTATGTCCTCTGTTGCCGTTGTCCACGGTCTTGGGACCGAGCGAGGGAGAATAAACTGCACCAAGATCAGCAGACAATCCATCGCTGTTGCTCTCGAGGGTACGCCAGACCAGCGACAATGCTGGGTCAGAAAATCCCCCATTGCTCGAATCCGTTTCACCGCCTCCCTTGCCATAGTTCTGGTTGGACTGCCCGGTGGAGACCGATTCACTGACTCCGATACGCCAACCTCGGCCCAATCCATAATCTGCACCGAGAGTGACGGTCTCGTAGGCCTTTTTAACAGAGGCGCCGGACGAAGATTCGGATGTGTCGTGTAGCGACAGGGCCAGGCGCGCTGTGGTTTCAAGCCGGTGAAGTCGTGGATAGTAATTTAAGCTGGCAATATCCGCGGAGGATCGTTCAATAGCGTGGGCGGAAATGCACGTGAGCAGCAGGATGGCAAACACTTGAGCTCTCCTAAAACGTGTAATCAACTCCAACCAACAGCAGCGAATCGTTGGTCGCGGAGGACACGTCGTATTCACCGCCGAGCGACAGGTGCCAGCGTTCACTCAAGTCGGCCTCGATCTGCGCGCGAGTGACTTTGCTCTCGCTGCGATCGGCCGCCATGATGGAACGCGAATGAGAGAGATTCAAATCCCAGTCCTCAAGAAAATACCAAGTCAACCCCAGCGCGGCCGTTGAGGACGGCAAGCCACCGACGGTATTGGAGAATCCACTCATGCCGCGGCCGACCCCGGCCCGCGAATCCAAAAAGGCTTGGAACTTTGCCGGATCTTTGTCATAGCTATAGCCCGTCAGCGAAAGCTTAACTGACCAAGACTTTACCGGTCGCCATTTGTAATCCAACTTAACCGAGCGTTGGTGAATGACGTTTTGGCCTGAAACGGGACGCGTTCGGTTGAGCCGCGTTTTAGCCATGCCTGAAAAAGCCTGCGTATAGGTGCTTCCACCCAAACTAATTTTAGCACTCCAGTAACTTCTAAATCCGCTTTCACCGTCGGCTGCGTGACGATCTTTGAATGCGAGACCAAAAATAGCGCCGTTGTTGGTTAGCTTTTCCTGCGGAGTTTTAGCCGTGTCCAAATCCAGGCTCACACCCCAAGGTTCCTCGCTCCACGCGATGCTGCCGCGGAGATCCTTGGTTTCGTCGACCACTGGTTGACTGTCGGTCGTGACCTGACTCCTATCGACGGAACGCGTATCCGAAAAGTCCACTGCCCAATCCCATTGCTCTTCGGGACCAAATGCGCCGTCAATCGCGACATCTTCAGTGAACGTGGATTTGCCGACGCTCGTTGACGAACCTAGGGTAACCGCAAGAGCGGTGGCTGGCGGGAGAGTCCCCGCCAACCAGGCTGCGCAAATGAAATAACGGTTGAGCCTGCGCAAGCAGATTTAATCCTTCTTCTTTTTATCCTTGCGGCGATCACGACGGTCGTGGTTCCGGTCCTTGCGCTCGTCGGCCAATTTTTCATGATCCTTTTTGACCTCTTTGCGTTCGCCATTCACGGCCTCTTGGGCTTCATTGCGCGCTTTACGATCGCCGGCCAGTTTCTCTTTGTCGCCTTTGATCACGTCTGCACCGGCATTTCCGGCTTCATCTTTGCGCAGCTGCTCGCGGTCTTCATTGGTCTGCTTCTGATCCTGGTTGCGATCCTTACGCAGCTTTTTGAGTTCCTTCTTGTCTTTGGCTAAATCTTCTTTGGTTTTTTCAATTTGGCTGTTGTCCTGCTTGATGTCTTTCGTGTCTTGGCCCATGTCTTGAGCATAAGCGGTTGCAGTAGCGAATCCAGCGGCGCAAAACATAGCAATCCATAAACGCATTTTTAATTCCTCCCAATGGTTATGTTTCTGCCCATAGTTAATCAGGTTGGGAGCAGAGGAACAAATACCAAGCATTGGAAGATAGGACTTTAGTCGGGGCGACTTGCGCTCTGATCAAAATTATTCAGGAAGGCTATTTGACCCACGAGTAGACAGCCACTTCCTGCGGGCCTTAAGATTAAAAACATGAAAACACCCGGGATTCTGAAGTTACGGCCGACACAATTTGTTTTGGGAATGAAGGAAGTCGAGTCAAAAATAGACAAGATCGAAAAATTCTCCAAGAAAGAGTGGGAGCGGTATTCGCATGAGCACGTAGTTCCGGTAATTTTCGGTTGGGACCGAGAGCACTACCTGATCGATCACCATCATTTTATCCGTGCCTGCTGGGAGACGCGTCGTGAAGACTATGAAATCCAGATCCTCAAAGATCTTAGTCATCTCAGCGAGACTGCCTTTTGGAAGGAAATGATGCGAAACGGATGGACCTACCTTCATGATCAGTTTGGCCATGGCCCGCACCCACCACAAGCCTTGCCTATGGATATCCGTTGCTTGGCCGATGACCCCTTTCGCAGTTTGGTCTGGTGTGTGATTGACCATGGAGGAATAGAGAAGCACAAAATTCCATTTTTTGAGTTTAAATGGGCCGAATATTTCCGCAAAAACATGGATTGCAATCTTCACAGTAAATCTGATTTCAGAGACGCTCTCAATCAAGCCCTCCAGCTAGCCTCTGCTAAGGCGGCCAGTCACTTGCCGGGATTCAAATGAAAAAACCAACGGCGGCAGCTGAAAATGCGCACCGGCAATATCGCCAATCGCTCGGCGAACAGGTGAACTCAATTCAGCAAGAAGGCCGAATGGTTCTGCCCGGGATACAGGCACTTTTCGGTTTTCAACTGGTGGTGGTCTTCAACCAGGCCTTTAAAGCGGAGCTTTCCAGCATGGAACAGATCCTGCATTTAATCGCACTTCTGTTGGTGGCGATGTCTGCGCTTCTAGTCGTTGCACCAGCCGCTTATCATCGCCAGGCCAATCACCAAATCTCGAAGCATTTTGTGAAAATGTCAGGCCAGTTTCTAGCCTGGGCAATGGCGCCGCTCGCAATCGGAACTTGTTTGGATATTTATTTGGTCACCAAGGTTGTCGTGCACTCGGTGGCGTGGAGCGTTTCTATCGCGCTAATTTTATCAATACTATATGCCTGGACCTGGTTCGTTTTCCCGCGCATCCGGGCTCGAAAAATAGAGGCCTTACCCGTCCATGGAATTGGAGCGCCCCCGGACGGCTACGGACCTTGAATCGGCACCAAAGCCCAGCGTGGTTACGATCCTTACGCCATCAGCCGATATGTAAGGATTAGATAACAGCTTCGGAGTTGAGGTGGCGGTTTGTCAGTTCAGGTTTCCGTGACTAAAACAGAAACTCAAACACTCGTGGAAGTGGTCGGCGATGTCGATGAATGCGCCGTTCTTCCTCCGCTAACCGTGATTCAAGGCCAATTGATCATCAACTTGGCCGGGCTCACCTTCATCAACTCGCTGGGCATTCGCATTTGGATCAGATGGATCAAGTCGATAAAGGCAGACAAAGGAATCGTTCTGGTCAACTGCAGTCCGCCATTTGTCAGGCAGATGAGCATTCTTCAGAGTTTCATTCCTGAAGGCGTAACGGTAAAAGACATTTTCGTCCCTTACTATTGCGAGAACTGTAATCGTGAGGATAGAAAACTCATAAATGTCGAAATCGCCCTTCAAGCCGTGCCAAATGAAATTCCATGCACTAAGTGCAATGGCAGCATGGAGTTGGGCATCATCAAGAATTCTTACTTCAAATTCTGGGAAAAAAAGGCTTTCTAATCTGGCGCGCCGGTTCAGCCGAGATTCAGCATCCGGGTTAGAAACTACCCGTTACTGTCTGTAATATGCGGTCAACGTCGGCCGCACTCTTGGCATATTTCAGTGCTTCTAAAACCGGCGCCAAATCCAACTGGATAGGTGGTGCTGAACCCGAAAGCGTCATTTTGCCAATGAACTTCAACGACAAAGCCCTCGTCGTTTGAAAAGTTCCGTGACTGTTGGTAAATCGAAAACTGCTCGTCCCACAGGAGTTGGCAAGCTGGAGTTCAACCGCGGTCAGCATCGAATTCTCAACTGTAATGGTTTGCACCCGGCTTCCCGCAGGCACAAACTGTAAATTGAAATTGGTCAGTGGAGTTGCCTGCCATAGAATGAGATCGGCAATCGTGCTGGGTGTTGATGGTAAACCACCCGTAGGTGAGCCCGTAGCGTACGAAAAAGCGGAAGCACTAGCCGAAGCACTGGCTGAGGTGCCAGATGAGGAACTCGCGGACGA
>JAYWAE010000416.1:0-8488 GCA_043782715.1 Pseudobdellovibrionaceae bacterium
TGTCGCGGGGAACGATCATTCCGCTAAGGCCGGTGCCGGTGCCCACAACGTCGAGAACCGCCTGTGGCGTGCTGGAGTTGATGCCGATTTTGCCTGTGCTGTCGATGCGCAGACGTTCGGTGCCGCCGCTATTGGTCCCAGTTGAGAAGTAGAGTTCCGTGGGCACAAAGTTAGCGCTTGGTGTGCCCACAACTTGGCCGGTGATTCCCGCGCCCGAAATCCATAGAGATCCGTCGTAACCCGAAAAATCCATGTATCCGAGATAGCTGCTGTTGGTGACTGTTGTGGGCGAGGATACAGTCCCTTTCGCTCGACGCAATCCTAAATAGCCGCCCGCTGTCGCGGAGGCACCGTATGACGAGCTGATCGAACCATTCACGACCTCTAAGGTCGCGGCTGCGGTTGTCGTCCCGATGCCGACGTTTCCGTACTGATCGATCGAAATCCGAGCGATGCTGCTGGTACGGATATCGAGAGTATTGTTGCTCAATAAACCGAGTTGAGCGTTGCCGCCGAAGTTGTTGCCGCCGTTAAGGAAGTCGCTGGCCCCGGCTTGCACGTCTTTGCCCTCCCAAGCTGTTCCGTTCCAGGTCAAAACTTGGTTGGTTGTGACAGTGCCGCTTGAAACGCCACGGCCTTGGATGCGGATAGCATTTAAGTTGGTGACTAGTGCGCCATCGGCTTGCGGGTATTGATTGTTCGAGGTGATTTGAACAATCTTGCCGGTGGTAGAACCAACGTCCACGCTCAGTGTGCCACCGGCTGTAAAGGTGCCGCCGAGCAAACCATTTCCTGAAGACACGCTAGTGACGGTGCCGGCGGCGTCAGAAGGGACCCATGAAGATCCCACCCATCGTAAGACTTGGTTGGCGAGGGGAGCGGTTGAAACCACGTCGCGGCCCTGGATCTTCACTGCGTTGATATTTGAGATCAGGTTACCGTCGGCCTGAGGGTACTGACCGCCGGAGGTGATCTGCACGATTTTATTTGCTGTAGAGCCGGTGTCGACACTTAAAGTGCCACCGACCGAGAATGTACCACCAAGCAAGCCTGCTCCCGAAGAAACGCTCGTCACCGTACCAACGCCTGTGATGCTACCGCCGTTGAGGTTGGTTATTAGGAATCCATCAGCTTTAGGATATTGACCTGTTGAAGTAATTTGCACAATCTTGCCGGAAGTTGAACCAACGTCCACGCTGAGTGTACCGCCCGCAGTAAACGTACCGCCGAGCAGACCATTTCCTGAAGACACGCTAGTGACGGTGCCGGCGGCGTCAGAAGGGACCCATGAAGATCCCACCCATCGTAAGACTTGGTTGGCAAGTGGGGCGGTAGCTACGACATCGCGGCCTTGAATCTTCACAGCGTTGATATTTGTGACCAAGAAACCATCGGCCTGTGGATACTGACCGGTTGAGGTGATCTGTACGATCTTGTTGGCTGTCGAGCCTGTGTCGACACTTAGAGTGCCGCCGACTGAGAATGTACCACCGAGTAAGCCTGCTCCTGACGAAACGCTAGTCACGGTACCTACGCCCGTAATGCTACCGACGTTGAGGTTGGTTATTAGGAATCCGTCAGCCTTAGGATATTGACCTGTTGAAGTAATTTGCACAATCTTGCCGGCAGTTGAACCAACGTCCACGCTAAGTGTACCGCCGACGGTAAACGTACCACCCAACAAACCAGTACCCGAAGACACGCTAATCAGCGTGCCAACTGTTGCATCAGACGGAACCCACGATGATCCCACCCAACGCAAAACTTGGTTGGCCAGGGGAGCGGTAGCGACGACATCGCGGCCCTGGATCTTCACTGCGTTTACATTGGAAATTAAATTACCATCAGCCTGCGGATACTGACCGGTTGAGGTGATTTGTACGATCTTGTTAGCCGTTGAGCCGACGTCGACACTTAGAGTGCCGCCGACTGAGAATGTACCACCAAGCAAGCCTGCTCCCGAAGAAACGCTCGTCACCGTACCAACGCCAGTGATGCTACCGCCGTTGAGGTTGGTAATTAGGAATCCATCGGCCTTAGGATATTGGCCAGTTGATGTAATTTGCACGATCTTGCCGGAAGTTGAACCGACGTCCACGCTGAGTGTGCCGCCCGCAGTAAACGTACCGCCGAGCAAACCAGTCCCAGAAGACACACTAGTGACGGTGCCCGAAGTGTCGTTTGAGGGAACCCACTGCGAACCTACCCAGCGTAAGACCTGGTTTGCAAGTGGGGCAGCCGAAATAACGTCACGACCCTGCAGTTTGACCGCGTTCACATTCGAAATTAAATTACCATCAGCCTGCGGATATTGACCGCCGGACGTAATTTGCACAATCTTATTCGCAGTAGAACCCACGTCGACGCTAAGAGTGCCGTTCGTGGTAATCGTTCCCGCGGTCAAACCATTGCCTGAAACAACAGAAAGAACCGTGCCACCCGTATTCTGATCGTCGGCTAAATCCCACTGCGTACCGCTCCACTTGAGCATTTGTCCAACTAAGGGAGTGGTGGGCGTGACAAAGCGGCCCTGCAAGCGAAGCGCGTTTAAGTTCGTGATTAGTGAGCCGTCGACACCGGGATATTGGCCCGTTGGGGTCAGCTGAATGATTTTGTATGCGATCGTTCCTACATCAACCGAGAGTGTGCCCGAGATCGAGAATGTACCGCCGCTTAAACCGTTGCCGGCCGCGACACTCATTACACTGCCGGCTCCTGCCGTCATGGGCTGCCACTGCGAACCGTTCCAGCCAATTACTTGGCCAGACGCTGGCCCTTGTGCGGAGACAGGATTACCCTGAATTGTCTTAACCGAGAGATTATATAAGAGAGATGCATCGACCGCGGGTAACAACGCCGAGCCATTCATTCGAACGATCTGATTCGCAAGCGTACCCACATCGACACTAAGGGTGCCGGTGTTTGAAATCGTTCCACCAATCAAGCCCGTGCCGCCAACGACTAAATTGACTGTTCCACCGGTCGCATCTGTTGCGCAACCCCAGCCCGTAACCGTGTTGTACTTCATCACATCGCCGTTCGAACAGGTGGCGTAGGTGACAGTGGCACCGGTCGTAGGATCGGTTATCAATATTCTATTTACCGCAATGCCGGTGGCACTAAGTTTACTCGAAGTCACTTTATTGGCACCGATCGTGGCTACGGCAGAACCCGGGCCAGTCGCGGTGACGTCACCGGTCAGATCTGTAATGCCGGAGATCACGGCGTTTTGCGGTTCCCAACGTGCCGCCGAATTGTTCCAAGTCAAAATCTGCCCACCCAAGGGGGGAGCGTTGGAGACCGCGCGTGCCTGCAAGAATGTCGCATTGATATTGGTGACGGCAAAACCATCCACGACGGGGAGTGCGTTATTCGTCAAGAATTCAAGAACGTTGCCGGTATTGGTGCCGACGTTGCGCAGGGCCGCCGTGCCGAAGCCTACGATATCGGAGGGAACTAGTGTGACTACATTTGTCTTGCCGTTGACCGACACTACAGGAAGATTGGTCAGTGCCGATCCATCTACTGCCGGTAATTTGCCACCATTCAACTGAACGATTTTGCTTCCTGTCGTCCCGGTGTCGACTGCGATCGTACCGGCCGAAGTGATCGTGCCGGCGACCATACCGTTGCCCATGACTAACGATGTGACGCCGGCTGTAGGCGCAGCTTGTGCGACCCATTTGTTCAGCGCCTGATCCCAGGTCAGAACTTTGCCGCCGCCTATGCCGACGCCGACACCCGTGTTGTCGACGTCTTTGCCGCCCATTTTCGTATCGGCATAGTTCTTAGTCGCGGCATCTTGCGCGCCGGTCGGATCGGCAATGCCGGTCAAACGCTGCGAATTGAAATTCACCGGCGCGACTGGCGCTGCAGGGATATAAGACGCGCCACTGAGTAGGCTGAGAATCTTCGTGTAGTTCGTCGTTGAAAAGACATTCTCGACATTGGTCTGTATGAGCGAAGTGCTCGTATTGGTCAGGAGAAAATTCGCAGCGGTCTTACCCTGTAGGGTATTGGCGTTATCCGCGACCATGGCGTTCGGCACCGCGGTCACGCGCGTGTCTGGGCTCATGGTTTCATAAGTGACGCCGCCGGTTTTAAACCGGATGCGCACCAAGGGGTGGTTTGCAGCATTGATCGTTCCGGTACATTCCGCGCCCGTGGCTATGTTGTCGTCGTTGCTATCACCTATATAAGAGCCGTTTTGAAATAACTCAGGTAGCGTGTGGCCGCCGGCGGCGAAGCGCAGAGTGCCCGTGCCCATGCGGTAAGCAAAGACACCGACCGAGGCGGGATTCGAGCTGGTCAAATCTTGTGCGCCGAAGTCTTCGCGATAGAGTACACAAGCGGAGTTGGATTCGCTGAGCAATTCGAGACGCACATAAGCTGTAGTGGAGTTTAGCGGAGCGCCGGCAATGTCATAGAGGCGGCCTTCGACGGTGAAATCAGCGGGCATGCCTTGCGCAAACGCGCGCGCCGGCATAGTGGCGAGTGAACCCAAGAAGAATAACAGAGCTGCCAATCTCAACGGAGACTTCCTTGATGCCGAAGCAATATATATAGAGATACCTTCATCAGCCTACGTGCCACGCATTAATTTCGGTTAACCGTGGCAGTAGCTTGAGTCCTAGTCTGAGACTGAGACGTTGAATCTCATTAAGAATGTATTTTAGTTTTACAACCTCGCTGCCGAAACTTAAGAGCGCATGAATGTTTTGGGCCGCCTTTTCCTATTAGGACTTATCCTACTTTCCGTGGGTTGCACGAAGGGCACGCCTAGTTTTGCGACACTCGATGAGAACAGTGTCCCGCAACCGACCTTTGGCGGGGGCGCCACTTTGACCAATATCAATGTCACGTCTTCCGCAGCGCCGATCCCAATTGCAGGCGATTGCGATGCCAACATCACCAGTCTAGTGGCGATTCCCGTAGCGGGAAATTCAGCCATGAGCTTGGCTTCGATGGTAACCGGTGGCGTTGTGGTCAACTGTTCCTCGACCGGACACTTCTCGTTTACGCTCACGAACCTTTCAGCCCTCGGATTTGTACTGGCGGATGAGCAAAGTTACGACGTGCAACTGCGTGGAGTGACCACCGGTGGTATTTCACGGCCGAGCATCATTCACCTCAAATATTCGCCCTACAAACCTGAGCGCGTGATGATTACCTCAGGCAGTACCGATAGTGCTGCCGGCAATCCACGACTCGCAGTTAGCACAAACTTCAAAGCCGTGGTACGGATAGGCCACTTCAGCAATGCCACGCTCACAAACTTGAACGAACCGCTGATCAAATCCAGCACCAATTATAAGTACAAGGGTGGCGTCGCAGGCGCCGTCGACTACTAGCGCTCCAGTTTAAAATTCGTGATGCAACGTGAACGTCAACTCGTCTTTTTTCGACGTGATGGGATGGCGCGTGTCAAAGCCGGCGAGATAGCGCAGCTTCGCATGCACCAAATGCAGGATTAGAACTTGAAAGTCCGCGCCGACGCCCCATTCAAAAATATTGGCAGGATATTCGCCTTGGCCGCGGCCGTGGTTGTCCAAAAATATCCCCTGGGCGACGGCGAGTGGTGCCAACCGGTCGAGTCCAATTGGAATCCGTGTCGTATAGCCATGAATGTCGAATACCTTATTCACCTCGAACCGCGCTGAGGAAGCTTTACGCACATCAAAAAATTCGTGCGGGGCGATACGCGGGATGCGAACGCTATCGTCGAGGGCATATTGATTAAACCCAAGATGAATATCGTTTTGCTCCGACCAGGCGACCGTTCCGGCAAGAAGTCCATAAAACTGCAGCGGAAAGCCTTGCCGGTATTGCGTCTGTACTATCGATGCGTTGGAATCCTTGGTCATGCCCCGGCGTGGAAGCGTGTCGAGACGGTTCTTGTAGTTCAAATCAAACGCCTGCCACGGAAACATCCCGGCAGCCGGCGATGGGTCTTTTTGATAGTGAATCGAAACTCCGCTGTCGGCCCCATAAGTCTCTTCATTGATGCGCAAGGTTCGCACTGGGGCTGACGCCGTGTCGTCATAGTGATCGCGTTTATGATAGGTCGCGGCCACAGACAACGAAGCGTCCCAATGCCGCCAGCGCAACAGCGGCAGCAGCACTCCGGCTTGTCCCCATTGGCGGTACGACCAGCGCCGGTAGCCGTCGCCCTGTTTTTGCTTTTCGCGGCTGAACATGTAGGTGGTAAAAAACTGCGGCAGGTATTTGGTGAATGTGTAGCCAACTAAAACGTCTTCAGCCCGGCGCTCGTTGCCCGAGTAAGCGAGGAGCACGTCTTGGTATTGCAGGGGATCTACAAAATTCGCAGCCAATGAAAGCCCCAGCCCAAAAGCTCCATCCCAAAACATCGCGATGTCCATGGCACTGTAGCGCATCTGTCGCCAGGAATTGTAAGTGCTCTCGTCGCTCTTCGCTTGCTCCGCGTCCTTCACCTTACCGGGCATGATGCTGTAAGAGGGGAATCCATACGAATAAACGGCCGGGACGCCGGGCTTCACTTCACTCATGGCCAACTTGATTTCATGTCCGGTCGCCGAGACTTCATTGATCAGAAACTCGCCGTCACCCACTAGGCGTGCATCGACCACACGATCCGAGGCCAGCACGCGCGAAAACTCACGATTCTTCAACTGATACAGCGTCGAACCATAATCCGTGTTGCCGATAAAATAAAAAGTCCCATCCGGCGCGACTTCTGTCGCCTTGGCGTAAAAACCATCAAACTTCGCCATCAGCTGACGGTTTTTGTAGAGCAGCTTCTCGCTGCCGTTTTGGCGAAAGTAATAAACGCTGCCTTCGTCATCCAAAATCGGCTGCGAGTGCCCGACGTCATAGGCTTCGCCATCGACGAGCACTCGCGGTTCAAGCCATGAGTTCGTGGCCGCGAGCGCTACCGTTTTACCAGCCCGCATGTCATTGACGATTTGCCCGCGATAGCGGGGGTCAAAGCGATAGCCTTCGCCGTAAAGCGAATACTCGACGTGATGCAAATCGTGCATGTCCGAGGCCGATGTCACGGGTTCGCCATCCATCCAAAACACTTTGCCGAGCGGCAAATCGCGCCGCTCAAAAGACAACCGATGCGTGCGTTTGTCATAAACTTCCAAACGTTGCATGCGCCGGCCATCACTGGCGATATAAAAAATCCGGTCCTTGTCATGATTGAACGGCGAAACAAACTCGGCACCACTCATGAGGGGAGAGGATTGCACGCTTTGATTCTTGGCCAGCGCTTCCATCTCCCGCACGTATTCATGCACCTCTTGCGGGTAGCTACTGCCAAAATGATCGCGAAACGTTTTGTTCAAAACCAACGGCCATAACCAGTGGTCACCCTGCGCGAGAAAAAACTGATTGGTTTTTTCGACACCGTACTTGGCGGCAAGGTGAGCTTGAAAATATCCGCCCTGCAAATACGGATTTTCACCATAGGGAAAGCGAAGCTGATTGTTGATCAAACGGCTCGGGTTTATGTCGCCGGCTTTGATCTGCGCCAGCACCAGCGCCCGCGCTTCACCGCTGTGCAAGCGGCCACCGAGATTGGCGCGCGACTCGTTGAATACGGCATTGCCTTCGATCATAAAAGTCGGCGTTAAAATATTGGGATGAATAAAAATCGGCAGCACGAACGGAAAAATCGTAAACGCATTGCCCGTGACTTTTTTGATTGCGGCCGGCACCGGTCCCTTGGCATTGAGCTGATAGAGATGCGAAGTCTCATGGGTCGCCAGCGCCAGTGCCCATGAGGATTCGGCCATGTTTTCGAGCATCGCGGAACCGGAGGGATACCAAACGCTTTTCACATTCGGAGAAATGGTCGCATAGGCATTGGCGACTTGCTGTTTGGGCGAGAGCAGGATCAAGTCCTGCGGCTCATCGAGTTGCCAGGCAAAGCTGGTGTCATAGCCAGCCCGAATCGCGGCCAAATACGCCGCAATCTGTTCCACCGAATCGCGTGCGGATTCGTCATATATATAGAGGGTGCGCTCGCGCCGAACGCGGTAATACGACCCGTCGCCAGGCATGGCAACACTGGCGTGGCCGACGGGGAGGGCAAGCTGGCAAAGCAGGGTGAAAATGGCGAATTTCACGAGTGCGGGCATGCGTTTACTTGTGAATGAATCGGGCGGTGATGTCCACGAAATGTCGTGAGGATTCGATACTTTCTGCGTCTTTGCCGGGAACATGACGGCCGGGAGATATTTTCAAAGCTGGGAGAATTTTCGTCTCCATAATGCAATGTGTCTTTGGTTGTGGTAGGCATTGTTTCCGGTTTGGTGAACTCTCAATGTCTTGCGTCCATTGAAGAATTCAAAGATTTGAAGTATATAGAAGCTGTAACGAACAGTTTCTACCTTCATGACGGACAACGCGCGCAATACTTCGGAGGCTTAATGCTGACTACGATCAACTCTCTCGACCTTCTTCGCAAACCGCAGGACATCGTAAAGCCGTTGCTGCAAAATAA
>JAYWAE010000417.1:0-8486 GCA_043782715.1 Pseudobdellovibrionaceae bacterium
AAAATGGACGAGTTGGTGTTGGCCGCCACGGCACGCCGGCAAGCGCACTCAATCACCGATCAGTTTGTGCTGAAGTATCTCACCGACATGACCGTTCAATCGTGGATCAATGCCCACGGCGGGCGACCCCTGATTGAGAAACTCTTTCGCCGCCAAGACGACGCCTGGGCCGCGACGTTACAGAAAAAATATGCCATCGCGCGCGTTCAACGGTTCACCGAGTTGACCAAGAAAGTCGCGGAGACAAAAAATAGCGATCCTGAGTTCTATGCCCAACACCGAGCCGCGATTGAAGAAGCCGTGGCCAAGGACAAGTTGAACGACGAATTGACTACGGCCTACTTCCGCCGCATGGGTGGAGTCCCACCGACTTTAAACTAAGCGGCGAATTTGTTTTTAGGCGGCAAGAACGGGATCAACACACCCATCGGAGGCGACGCGGCTGGGACTGCCAAGGCATCGAGCGGTTGCACCGGCCAGTAGCGGCGCAGACCAACTAAAATTAAACCAGTCAGCAGGCCGGCGGTTTCTCCGCCTAAATGGGCTGTGTGCGCGACACCGCCGAGTTCAGGCAGCGAGCCGACGTAACCTGCAACGTCGTTGATCGCCCAAAGCACCAGCGCGACCCAAGCCGGCAGGTAAACAAATCCCATAAATCCGCGCAACGGCAAAAACAGCCAATAGAAGAAGCGTGCGGGCTTGCGCCAGTTTAGCACGCAGTAGAGCGACATGATGCCACTGATCGCTCCGCTGGCACCGACCAATGGCGAGCTGGTCACGCCGGTCATCAGGGCGAAGACACCAGCTGCGAACGTTCCCGCCAACACGAATACGACCAAAAATCCCAGGCCGCCGATCTGGCGCTCGAGAGCCGCCCCGAAGATCAGCATGAAGAGCATGTTGCCGACGAAGTGCAACCAACCGCTGTGCACGAAAATATAAGACACCCACTTGCTCATGCTTTGGTCGTCAGCATTCAGGCCGAACAAATAACTCGGATGATCTTGTTGCAGCTCGCGAATCTCGGCGATTTTTTTGCGCCACAGCCGCAATGCCACTTGGTCGCCGTCAAAGTCGAGCGTTTCGGCGTCGCGTAGAAAATTGAAATCACGGAACGCAAGCTGGCCGAGCATCTCGGCGCGGTCGACGCCCCCATGACTGACTTGTGCCGCCAGTTGCGTGAGAAACGGAGGATATTCTTCCGCAGGGTGAAGGGTCACGTACTGCGCGTAAACACGCCCTTGAGTGGCGACGAAGTAATGCTTCTTCATGACTTCTTCGAGGCCATCTTGCGCCTCCGCGCCGTAGGCGGTGGTGTAAACTAAAACTGCTAAGTTCAAGACGAACACGGCCCACGTCACCGGTGCCTTCTTCCAACCCATCAATCCACTGAGGATGGGGAAGATCACTTGAACTCCTGCGCCTTCTTCTTGCTCTTATTCGGAATCGGTATGCTGGCCGGGCCGCGGAGTTGAGCAGGCTCTTCGAGTCCCGCCAATACGGCCAATGACTTCGGTGCAAGCGCTTCGGCCGTCACCAGTTCACGCGCGACGCGCACGGCCCACTCGGCTCCATGGTGTTCGGCTAGCCGTGTGAAGAGAATATTGCCGGCTTTGCTCCACGCTTCGTGTGATTCGATGCTCTGCCACATTTCGTACAGCGCGGCGTATTGTTTGGGATCGGCGAACTGCGTAGCCCGGCGCAGAGCCTCGACCCGTATCAAGTCGGGAGCTGTTGGCGAGCTCACGACATCGGAATACAGAGCGAAAGCCGCACGGCTGTCGTTCTTTTGATTTTTGAGATTGGCCCGGAAGAAAGTCCGCCAGTCCTCATCATGAACCGATTCACTGAACGAGAGGTAATCCATTTCACTGGTGTGGCATTCGAGCGCCATTACGCGCGACAACGCTTCGGAGGTTTTTTCGAAATCGATTTCTTGTATATCCTCTTTCGAAGAGCGCACGTCTTTGCACGCCGGTTTATCCAGCGCCGCACAACCAGTTTGCAACTGTTGCGCGCACATCCACGCACTGACGTCGCCGGATTCTTCCGCGCTCACCACCGGTAACGCCTGCGCCAAGGCGGCATCGGCTTCGGACTCGAGATGCGAATTGAACAGAGCCTTCACTCTCTGCACCAAACTGAATTCGGCGAGTTCACGGCGTGCGCTCAGCGCATCGAGGAAGGTCAGTGCCTGCCCGTAGCGCCCTTGCTTCATAAAGTGGCGAATGCCCCATACTTCAAGGTAGCCGCTGCCGCGCTTGCTCTTGCTCAGCAGATCTTCAACGGAGCCCCAGTCTTCTTCGGACCATTTGCTCACCACTCGGCTCATGCTGCATTCGACCGAAGCCGGCGCCTCTTGGCAGACTTGATCCAGATACGAGTTTGAAACTTCCGCGTCGTCGGCGTTGACGAACGCTTGCGCCAGATAAGTCACCGGTCCGACCGGCACTTGGGCAGACAACTCATGTTCGATTTCGGATTCGAGGCATTCGCGGTCGGCAATACCGGCCGCATAGAGCGACATGGCCATATCGAGCCTAGCGTGGGATTTACTTTCGCCTTTTGGCTCGGCGGTCAAGGCTTTGCTGACGGCCGCACAGTGAGCACTTTCATGTTCGATGATCGAGGCCAAACCTTTTTCACTCTTCAAGCGGTCGAAGAGATGATTGAATTCCACCACCGCGGCCAATGTAAGTAAAAGCAAGCAGGCGAAGAAAAACCCGCGTACGATTCCGCGCTCCCACATCTGCGGGGCGCCCGCGCCTTCGCCTTTGCGCGCGACCACGACCGTGTCGCAAACGCGGTCGTGCAAAGTGCGGCGCCGGCTGTTGGAAAAGACGGCCAGCATCGGAAGTCCGAGGCAAAAAATCTCAGCTACCCAAACAAAACCGCGCAACAAATGATTGGCGAAACTAATCGGCTGGCCGCCGAACACGGGACGCACACGCAAATCGAAAATGTATTTTCCGACCGTGGCTCCGAGGTAGCGATGCATGACGGCTTGATAAAAAACGACGAGCAAAACACCGAGTACCACCATCCCGGCGATCATGGCTATGAAATCAGGCTCGGCGCCGAGGATGAAACTGGCCGTCATCCAACGCTTGAACGGCGCGCTCAACAAAATGAAGAGCGGCACGAGCAATATAAACACGTCGACGATCACCGCTGCCAGACGGTCGGTCGGGCGCGCCAATGATGCGGTTTCGCCTTCGCTCGCGGCGGGTTTGAACTCGATTTTAGGCGGCCGGGGGACCGTCCAATCAGGCATGACCATAATCGGACTTATCGGCGGAAAATTCCGCCGCAATGAGTGAAATTAGATCTTCAAAGGCTCGACGTTGAGCGAGATCAGGCGTTTGAATTTATCGAGTTCGAAGTGGGCTTCCGCCGTCGGACGTTTGTCCTTGTCGTACAGCGTGTACTGCTCCACGGTTTTTTCGTCACTGGCTTCCACAGCCTTTAGTTGGGCCGACGCGAACGCGGAGTCGAGCAGCGCACCGTATTCTTTTAAAAACTGGCCGCGATCGCCGATGTAATCGGGTTCGCTACCGGGCCCCTGCAGGGTGATCGAGCGGATCTTATGCGAATCGATTTTTAGAAAGGTGTATTTGACGTCGTCGAGCGTACCTAAGCGTAGCTTCTCTTCGAGAGTCGGCGAACGGCCCAAGTGCATGGACGCGACTTCACGATTGTCGGCCGAAGCCAACTTTTCGGACATGGCCATTTCCCATTTTGCGTCGCGCTCCACAGTTCCACTGGCAAAACCGCGGCTGGTCTGAATCAGTTGTTGGTTGCGGCTGGACTCAGTTTCAAAGGCAAAGTGGTTGACGGCGCCGGTGGCGAACATCACGGCAAGCACAGAGCCGGCTATTGTGGCCTTCTGCTTCTTCGTCTTATTTTGTTTCTTGTCAGGAGCCGCAGGTGGATTGGTGGCCTTCGGCTGCTCGGCCTCACGCTTCTTACCCGGGAATTGAATCACATTGGTCTGATTCTCGTCGTTATTCATTGGCTCCTCCTGAGTACCGGTAAGAGCGAGGTTTGTGCCGCCCGCGGATGCGTTTCACAGCCCGCAAAGGTTCAAGTTATGAACAGGTGCAAGCGAGAATCGTCACCGTACCGTCTCGTTTTGAGACGAAGGCCATTTGCCGTGTCATACGTATGGACAGTTGTAAAACCACTCAACAGCCATGCATGCTATAGGTAGATAGCCGACGCCTATTCTTTGCATCGGATAAATAGGCCTGTGAGTTGAGGAGGGGGTTCTCATGCTGAGACAATTCATGACCTTAGTCGCGCTGCTGATGTTGCAAGTGCCGGCGTTCGCGCAAGGCACTGCTGAAGAAGGCTCGGCTCGCGCTCCCACTCGCCGGGCGAATGCTCAGCCTTCGTTTAAAACCTCGCAACCGGCACGTGCCGCGAGTCCACCCACTACTTCCAACTGCCGCATGCCAGGAGCTTCTTACGACCTCGAGACGGCCAGCCTGCCTCTGTGTAAGAACGTGGGCACTTCTATTCGTAGTAACCCGGTTTACAACCCCGAAGCCGGCCATGCCGGGAGGGATGTCCATGCGAAGCCGCCGCCTGTTGCGCCCCGAGATCCGGCGAGCCTCGGCCGTTCCCGTCCCACGGAATTGACCTTTGATTCCTATATGAATGCCAACGCATCCAACCCGGCCATCTCGGGCCGCAGAGCGATTCCACAAGAGGCATTTAAAGACTGGTCGAAGCCCGCCGTGATTACCGGATCGTCGAGTGATTTGGATAGCAAGAATCCCGATGGAACGAGCGCCGCACCCACCGGCAACGCGGCGGCGATTGCGCCTGGCGGAGTCGCTCCGGCCGGAGGAACTCCGGCCGCGATTACTCCTGGTGCTTCCGCACCCCTACAAGATGCGTATCCTTCTTCCTCCTCATCAAGTGGCAGCGCGCCCATGCCCAATAATCGCTGATTAGGTCTTGCGCCGACAGCAAACTGGTCGCTACCATGAGGGGTATGATCCGGATTCTCATCGCTGCCTTTATCACCGTGTTAATTGCAAGTCCCGTCCAGGCACAAGTGCCAGCGCAACTCGAAGCGGACCTCGCGGCACATCCCGATCACATGAGCGCCCGCCTGCAGCTGGCGGGAATTTACATTAAACAAAATGAATACGATAAAGTCATCGCTTTGCTCAACGCCTACACAGACCAGCTGCCGGCCGATGGTTTTTTAGCCCTCGCCAGTTCGTACTCGAACAAAAAAGACTTCACCGGCGAAATCCGCGTGCTCGGTTTGCTGGTTGCAAAGTACGAAGAAGATTACCGCTGGCATATGCTGCTGGCCGAAGCCTATTTGAAAGCTGCGAATGTGCAGCCCGATCCCGAGAAGAACGCGGACCTTACGACGAATGCCATTCAACAGCTGCGCAAGATTTTGCAGAACCAGCCCAAGTATAAGCCGGCGTTTGATCGCCTGCTGGCCACGTTGCTCACCGCCAAAAAGCACAATGAAGCGCGCGAATTGCTCACCGAAGGCATCAGTAAATTCGGCGAGCGGCCCGACTTGTACCGCGATCTTTGCCGGCTGAACTCCACCGATGGTTTTCTTGACGAAGCCGTGAGCGCCTGCCGCGATGCCATTCGCCTGGCGCCGACCTTCCCCGACAACTACGTTTACTTGGTGCAATCTCTGCACGACCAAAAGGAACCGATGCAAGCTGAGCGCACCATCGTCAATGCCGCCAAACGCTTTCCCAAAGCCGAGTTCGTGCAATGGGCGGCGGGAACTTTGTTTTTGCGTAAGAAGAATTTTCCCGTCGCCGCCCGTTACTTCACGGCCGCCGTGGCCGCCGATGCAAAATCGAACCGCGCGGAGTTTGGCCTTGCGCAGGCGATGTATGAAAGCGGCGATCCGCTAGGTTCACTCAATCACTACATCAAGGCCTGCGCGGCGGGCGAGCAGGCGGTTATCGACAATTTTCTCGCCGCGGGTGGGAAGCTCAAGCAGAGTGGGAATTATAAACTGGGCGAGCAATTCGTGCAGAAGGCCAACACCTGTCGCAAGTAGGCAGGATCAGCGCGCCGCCCTGTCTACCCAGGTGTCGATACCTTTAAGAGAAAGTGTCAAATCGTAGAAGAGTTCGCGCTCGGGCCAAACGCCCTGCCCTTCGAGCTCTTTACCTTGCGGAGTGAGAAATACGGCTTCAGGAATTGAAACGCTGTAACCAGGACCTATACCCGGCAAATCGTACCAAACCGCGAGTACGACATCGCCCGCTGTCGGCTGACCCCACACGCGCGCATTTGGGCGTCCAAGAAAGCTGCCCGCGAAAATCTCAGCCACCGAAGATGTCTCGGCAGAAACGAGTACGGTTATTTTTCCTTTAAAGCAGCCGTAATGTGTGAAAGTCGTCAGCCCTAGGTCACGGTAGCGGTCGAGCTCTTCAATTTGATAGCGGTCTTCCGTATTGTCGTCGAACGCGGTTTTGACCGGCAATTTTTTGCGCGGCTGGAGCAAGCGCCCGACTCTGCGTTCGCCGCACGTAAAGGTCGAAAGCGCACGTAACATCGCGACGAAATTGCCGCCTGAGTTTTCACGCACATCTACTATCAAGTGCGAATAGGGCTTGAGTTGCGCAGTGATTTTGGTCCACGCCTCGACCGCGAAAAAATCGGAGCGAAAGCTAGGGATTTCAAGTACCGCTTGGGTTTTGCCAAGTGGATGGATGCTGGGCGAATAGTCGGGAGTCAGCGAACCGGACGCCAAAGTCACTTCCAGCGTTCTCTCCCCGCGCTTGAGTAGGAAGCGTCCGGAGCGGTGTTGCGCACCCCAGGGCGTCACTTGGTCGGTGCCGGTGATTTGCAAGACTTCGTCACCGGCTTTGATTCCGGCACGCGCGCCCGCACTCTCGGGAATCACGCGGTACACGATCAAATGATCTTCGACGTAACGCGAGCGAATCCCGGTGTCGATGCCCTCGCCCTTCCACAGCTGGCGATCCTCGGCTGGATTGTAGATTTGAAAATGCGAGACGCCCATCTTGTTCATCAAGTCCTGCACACTGCCGAGCAAAGATTCGGGACGAGCATACATGGGCAAAGCCGCCGCGCGCCGGCGGCACTCCGCCACCCACTCGGTCAAGTGAGTGTCGTCGCGGTAAAAGTGCAATTCAACGAGTTCGCAAATGGATTGGTAGACGTCACGTGCACGCCCAGCTTGATTCAATAAGCTGCCGAGTGTGAGGCCTAGAATGAACAGGATAAAAAACAAAAGCCGACGCATGATTCATCTCACGTCGGCTTTGTTCGAAGGTCAATGGTACGTTTGCTAGAGACCGCGTTAACGGTCCCGCGGTATTAAGCTGCGCGTTTCTTCCGGGCACTCGACGGATCGATGTTGTACTGCTTCACCTTGCGGTAAAGGGTAGCACGGCCGATGCCGAGGGCCTTGGCGGCCTCAGTGAGGTTGCCACCGAACTCATGAATCGCGTTTTCAATCGCGATGCTTTCGAGTTCGTTGATCGTCCGCACTTTGGTGTCCTCGAGCGCCGAGGGTTGCGGGAACTGCAGAATCTTGGCGCCTTCATTCAAAGGGCTAAGACCTGAAGCCAGTGCCGGAACATCGCCCATCAGACGAGCGCGGGCGCCGGGATCGTTTAGGTTGCGTTGCCATTCACCGGGCGTGAAAGAATGCACCGTGCATCCCATTCCCTGGCTCATGGTCTTGAGCTTCTCGCATTGCTCCCGGTCGTCACCGACCAAAACAACAACAGTACGTGCCATTAGAAAACCTCCGTTTAACGGGGACGTCTCTCGCGTTCATCCCCTAATTACGCTTCAATGTAAGCCGTGAAGCGACCTACATGAGACATATCGGCGCCGCAATCTGAGAAAATGAGGAAAAAAATGCCGGGTTTCTCTCAATTTGGTATAACCCCATGATATCTCAGATGTTTTATTTTGAGCCAAATAGGCCGATTTTGCCGATCAAGCCAAATCGAATAAAACGCCTGCAAACGCAGATAGAAGCTGGACCCTCACGAGATTGTAATCACCCGCCGGCATGAGAGAATTTATTTACAACTTTGCGCAGTTTTTCGCTCACGGAGGATGTCATGAAATACTTGCTGCTCGCGCTTCTCACGCTTTCGCAGATGGCTTCGGCTGATAAAACTACCGACGCTTTTAAGGTGAACATTCGCGCCGCGAAGTTCTTCAACCAAGGATTTCAAGACGACAACACACTGAAGGCGTACGAGAGCGCGCTGGCCAATCCGAATGACAAATCGTTCTTGCACAGCTTCGGCCTAAAGCCCGCGGTGACCAACGGTCTCAAAGCCGTGCCGGCCGTCGACACTCTCTTTTTGATGAAGGACGGCAAGGTCAAATGGAAGGCGCGAATTGTCGAACTGAATCCACTGACGTTGGACATCAACGGCAAGAAATGGAAATCCAATGCAAAAAATCTGCGCGGTTCGTGGACGTCGGCGCAGTGGATAGAG
>JAYWAE010000418.1:0-22388 GCA_043782715.1 Pseudobdellovibrionaceae bacterium
AAAAAAGGGCGGCCGTGGCCGCCCTTTTTTACGCGCTGTTACTAGGAAAGTCTCCAGGCACCTTCGACCTATTCCAGTTCGGAAGTGAAGGCGCGGAGGCGGGTGATGGCCTCTCTTAGATCACGGTCGTGGACTGCGAAGCTTAGGCGCAGATAGCCTTCGAGGCCGCTTTCACCGCCGGGTACTACCGCGACTTTTTGGCTGTCGAGTAAGGCTGCTGCGACATCGCTTGAAGTGCGCAGTGGTTGGTTGTGCCAGCTTCGGCCAAGCAATGCGCGAATGTCGGCCCATACGTAGAACGCACCTTGTGGTGAACCTGAACGCCATCCGGGAATGCTATTGATACCGTCGGTGAACAAATCGCGGCGGGCGGCCAATGTCTTGAGGTGCGCGTGCAACTCGCCGTCGCCGGCTTGCAAGCCCGCTAGTACCGCGGCTTGCGTGAACGGCGCCGCGCAGCTCACGGTTTGGCTTTGGTAATTGGACATGGCTTTGATCACCGGCTCAGGCCCAAGTGCCCAGCCGAGACGCCAGCCCGTCATCGAATAACTTTTCGAAGCGCCGTTGACGGAAATCAGCCGGTCCTTGAGGTCGGCCGCGCAATGCAAAAGATGCGGCGCCACGGCTTCACCGGTAAACACCAGTTGATTGTAGATATCGTCGCTCAAAATCACGATCCGTGGATGACGGCGCAATAGGCGCGCGATGTCTTCGAGTTCGGCGCGGGTGTAAACCTGACCGGTCGGGTTGCTCGGGCTATTGAGTAGCAACACTTTAGTTTTAGGCGTAATCTTTTTTTCGATATGATGGGCGTGAACTTTGAAATCGCTGAGTTCATCGCTCGGCACGATCACCGGCACGCCGTCGACCAGTTCCACCATCGTCGGATAGCTCACCCAATACGGAGCTGGAATCAGGACTTCGTCACCCGGATCGCAGAGCATCTGCAAGGCCGAAAATAAAATGAATTTGGCGCCTGCCGAAACCGTGACTTCATTGGGAGAATACTCGACGCCAAGCAATTCGCGCGTCTTGTGCGCGATCGCCGTGCGCAGCTGAGGCGTACCGTTGGACGGTGAGTATTTTGTTTGTCCGGCTTCGATCGCCTTGATGCCGGCCTCTTTGATCACGGGAAACGTATCCCAATCGGGCTCACCGACGGAAAGCGCGATCACGTGGTGGCCTTGCGCTATCAGCTCTTTGGCTTTAGCTGCGATCGCCAGTGTCGGCGAGGGTTTGAGGCTTTTCGCTTTCTGCGAGATCATGCAACCTCCTGAGGCGCGCCCAACTATTTGGTACGCGAAACTTTCAAAGCCATTGCTTGGGCGACGTTGGGCGGGACCAAACTGCTCAGGTCGCCGCCGTGTTGGGCCACTTCCTTGACCATATGCGAAGCCACGAAACTGTACTCGGGCCGGGTGAAGACGATCATCGTTTCGATACTGTCTTTGAGCTTACGGTTGATGTTGGCCATGGCGAATTCTTGTTCAAAATCCGAAATGGCGCGCAGGCCGCGTACGATCACTTTGGCGCCGGCGGCGGCGGCATAGTCGACAATCAGGCCATCACACTTGTCTATTTTGATCGCCGGCAGGTCTTTGACGTTCTCGCGGATCAGCTGAACGCGCTCTTCCAGAGAAAATAAATATTGTTTACGTTGGGAGTTGGCTACCACCACCGTCAGCTCCGAGAACATGGGCTGAATGCGGCGGATGATGTCGATGTGCCCGAGGGTGATCGGGTCGAAACTACCGGGATATATTGCTTTGGCCATGGTTTTCTCTCTCGAAGAAGTTCAAATTTTTATCACCAAACGTGCGCTGATCCAAGCGAATTAAGCCCGGATAACTCTCCTCCATGCGCTCCTTCGAGCTCGCTTCGATGACGAAAACACCGCCGGCCTTGAGAATCCGACTTTCACCTGCCTTCAAACAAAGATCATGAGCCCAGCTTTGCGTGAACGGCGGGTCGGCGATGACGAGGTCATAGGGTTCGCCGCGGAATGCGTCGATGAATTTGAAGGCGTCGATGGGAAAAATTTTATACCCATCCGTTATTTTCAGCAGCGTGAAATTTTCGCGGATGATCGCGAGGCTCTTCTTGTGGCTCTCGACCAAATCGACCCATCCCGCCCCGCGCGAAATGCACTCGATCGCCAAATTGCCCGTACCCGAAAACAGATCCAAAACGCGCGCAGCTTCGACCTGACCCATGAGTTTATTGAACAAGGTCTCTTTGACCCGGTCGGTGGTGGGCCGGATGTTGTCGGCTTGAAAGCTGACCAGGGGCCGGCCTTTGAATTTTCCAGAAATGACTCTCATGCCCAGTTGCTCTCCTGGGCGGCGGTCACTTCGCCTGCCCGATCGCGGTTATGAACTGAGTGATACGAGCTCTGTGGTCATCAATCAACTTATCAAAGTGAAATTCGGCCATCCGCGCGACTTTTGTAACTTTGGAGTCGACGGCTTTGTCATAAGTCTTGAGCACCCGGACCGGGGTGTTGATAAACTCGTGCAGCGTAGGCAACTCAAAAACCGCTTGGTAGTGATCCCCAACATGCACAAATTGGGCACCCGTTCGGGCAATGAACCCAGTCAAACCGACGTAGACTATATCGACAGTTTTTTTAACCGCGCCTTGCTCGAGACTGCATTTGAAGGGATATGGCCGCACCTTTTTGACATTCCGGGGAACGAGTGGTTCGGCACCGGAAAATTCCTTTTTACCCGCGCTCTTAGGATCACTCATTTACCAACTCCTCACCTAGCCGGACGATAGCAAAAATGTCTTCAAAAGGTTTGAGTACGAACATGTCGGCCCCAAGAGACTTTGCCCTTTCCAGATCATACTCACCGGTAAACGCACTCATCAAGATGACTTTGCCGATTTTGTGCTTTTTGGTACCGGTGGTTACGGCTTTCAAAAGATCGGGTCCGGACATACGGGGCATGAGCACGTCCAGGTAAACTAATTCTGGATTGCTCTCGTTCCAGCACTCCAGTCCGCGCTGCCCATCTTCTGCCTCGAAGACATTGTGCCCGCTCTTTTCGAGGGCGCGGCGCAAGGAGAGCCGAACCAGTGGTTCATCATCGACGATCAGCACCTTCAAAATCAAAATCTCCTTATGGTTCCAGTGGCAAACGCACGCGAAAAGTAGAACCTTGCCCCAAAGCCGACTCGAACTCGAGATCGCCGCCGAATTGGCGCACGAAATCGCGGCTCAAGCTGAGACCGAGCCCGGTGCCCTCTCCCTCGGCCTTGGTGGTAAAAAAAGGTTCGAATATGCGCTCGCGAAGGGCCGCATCGATTCCGGGGCCGGTGTCTTTGACTTCGAGCACCGCCCAGCGGGCCATGCGCCGCGTGTGAACCGCGATTTCACCTTTGTCGGCCATGGCCTGGCAGGCGTTGTTGACCAAATTGAAAATCACCTGCTGCATGAGATGCGGCTCGACTTTGACCGGCAGTTCGTCTTCGCTCAACTGTACGTCACTGCGAAATCGACCGGTGGCCGATTTGAGGAATGGCAACGTGCGTTTGGTGATTTCGTTGAGATCCATGATCTGCACTTTGTGTTCGATGTCACCCTTGGAAAAATCCAGCAAATTATTGATGATGCCCTGGCAGCGTGCAGAAGCCCTCTCGACCTCTTGCAAATCACTGTGCACCTGCGATCCGGGCGCGAGTTCGGTGAGCAAGACTTGCGTGAGTGAACGAATGCCAGTGAGTGGGTTGTTCAACTCGTGCGCGATGTGGCCTGCCAGTTGGCCGATGGCCGACATTTTTTCGATCTGCACGACTTGACTCTTCAACTTGCGCGAACGGGTTTCGTCGCGCAGATAAACCACCCACGACAGCGGCGGCGCCTCTGGACTCATGCGGATGGGATATTTTTCGACGACATAAAGCTGGGAGCCGATGCGTAGCCGGTCACCGCCTTCGTTCATCGCCGCATTAAATTCATCGCGCCAATGAGCGTTGGCACGCAACACGCGCCCGTCGTGATCGAGAATCGCGATCGGTTCATTGAGACCGTCAAAAGTCATTTCCCAATCGCGCGAAGTGCCCTTGAGTTCTTGTTCCAACACCAAACGATCCAGCGCCCAACTGACGGGTTGGAGCTTTTCGCTGAGCGAAGCCACCAGCGGATCGACTTCGCCGGCCGCGAGGGTGTGCTCGAACAGCAAGAGAGGTGCGCGCGCGGCGTCTTTTTGATGCCGGCCTGTGATCAGGGGAAAGCGCAGAATTTTGCCGAATGGGCGGCCCATGGCATCGGCTAAAAATTGGCTGTCGGCCGGCTCATTCACGCGCAGCCGGCTGGAAACTTCCCAGCGTCCGCGCTTGCCCGTGCGAATCGTCTGCGAGCCGCGCAGGTAATAAAAATCGCCGAAGGTATCGCCGCGCGGAACGAACAAAACCGGCGCTTCGAGCGAGTGGTACTCGCGCACTTGCCTGCGGATGAGGGGCAAGAGCGCCGAAATCTCCAAAACCTGAGCCATCTCTTTGATGAAGCCAATGATTTCGCGCACACGTGCGATGTTGCGGCGGCTGGCGGCGCGCGAGTCGGCGACTCCCGTGGTGCGGTCCGTGACGGTTCTTTCCAGACCGCTATTGAGCTCTTCGATCTGACGGTTCTGTTGGCGCATCATCTGCATCAACTGGGCGTGCTGCTCGCGTTCACTTTGCCGGGCCAGCGCCACCTCCACCACCCGGATCTGCTCTTTCGGGTCGGCCTCGCCGTCGAGAAACAACGCGCCCTTCACCAACGCCAGAGCGCGCTTGAGATTTTGCGCGGTCCACGAGTCATCAACCAGAATATAGGCCTTCGAAGACGACAACTCCTCTTTGCGGATGCCAGTCAGCTCGAGCCGCGGAATAAAAACGACGGAGGCTTGCGCCGTGAGCTCGGGTCCCGAGATCCATTTGCAATCGAGTGCATTGGCGGATTGCACGCGCTCCCACCATGGCGGCGGTTTAAGGCGCGTGTACAGCTGAATTGTCCTTTGCTCCACGCCTTTAGGATAGCACGTCGGGAGGCAATGTCTCGCGCCGAGTGAGTTCACTCCGCAATGCCGGGGCCAACTTCCATTCGAGAAAATCGGCAAAGGCGATGAAGTCGCGGGAACTGAGGCAGGTGTCGAGATCACTCAAGACTGAGGACCAGCTCGCGCCACCGACCTTCGTCGAGTGGCGCGCGAGCTCCTGCAGCACGGAGATCAGCGACTGCACGGCCGACTGAACGCGGGCGAATTGATACTCGCGCAACTCCGGTACGATCTCGGCGCACAAAGCGGCGGCCCGGCGATACTCCTGTTCCGGCTCCTGATATTCGCGATAGACGGCCGCAACCCAGCGCAGGTTCTCAAACGCCGCGCGGGTGCGCGCCAGTGTGGCCTGCGCTTCTCCGGGTGGAATGCGTATGCGTTCGGTTTCGAACCATTGGATCGCGGGCTCAATGCGCGGATTCAGGCGCGTGATCTCCGGTAGAAGCTGATCGATCTGCGCGAGCACTTGCGCCGCCGTCGAGCGGGTTTTGCCGCTGTCCCAGCGGTCGAGCTGATGCAAAGCGAGTTCGCTCAGTTCGAACAGACGTTGAAAGGCGAGCGCGTCCTCGCGGCGGCCGGCTTTGGGATATTCCGAGCCCGTGTACAGCGCTTCGATCAAGCGCCATGAAAAATCATCGAACTGCATTTGCTGTGGCAAGTAGCCCGAACTCAACGATTCACGCACGGCACACGGGCCGGCCGGGCCTTCGCCCTTCAACATCGCGAGCGCCTCTTGCGCGACTCGCTCCGGTTTGATCGCTTGTAGCGAAGGAGCGTAAAGCACTCGGCTGCCGGCCGAGCGGGGCCCGGTTTCCCAAAAATTCACGCAATCAGCGGACAGATTCAAATACGGTGTGTCGGTCAAAGTGGCCATGTGCACGGGCGCGCTGTCGGCACCAATAACCAGGCGAGCTGAGCCGATCCAATTCATCAGTTCACTCAGTGTGCTTTCACCGGCACGGTTCAAAACGCGATCCGAGCCGGCTTGCGCGGCGACGGTTTGACAGAGCGGGCGCTCGCCTGCACTGCCCACGAGAGTTACGTTCTCCTCACTGAGCGAGAGCACCTCGCGCAAAACCGAAACCCAGCGTTCGGGTAAATAAGTTTTGTCTTCCGTCGAGGCGCCCAAGTGCACGACAATTCCACGGCGATCTGAGGCCGGGCGCGGCGCTTCGATCCAGTGGTCTTCGTCAATCAAATCGACGCCGGCCACGGCCGCGAAAAGTTCGGTGACATGATAACGATTGGCGCGTCCTACACCTGCTTGGGCGTAGAAATAGGCACTGCTGTCGTCCGGAATGTGAAAGTGGCCGTCGGGGTGGCGCGTGTAGCCGCGCACTTCGCACTCGCCCGCTGTTAGAAAATCAGTCAGGTAGCTGGAGAACGGCGAAAAGGAGAGATTGATGATGAGATCAAATGGACTGCCGGTCAATGGTTCGGCGGCGCGCTCGAAACGCGCGATGGCTTCCGCTTGGGCTTCATCAGGCTTGCTCCCGTCGCCGTTCAATATTGGCTCGAGAATATCCTGTGTCGGCCAAGCGTGAACGGTGGCGGCCGGAAATCCAGCCAGCGCGTCTTGAAAGCGCGCGCGCACCAGTACATGCAGCTCGGCATCCGGACGCGTGCGCTGCAACGCCCTCAGCACCGGCCAAGTTTGATAAATATCACCGAATCGAGCGAGCTGAAGAACGAGAATTCGCATGGGTCAATTGCTCCCGTATCATTTCTTCGAGGGCCTTCAGGCCCTTGACGTCTTTGCTGTAGCCACGTGTGCTGATCACTTTGCGCGTCGACTGTTCTAGGCGCTCGAGTGCCGACTTGAGTTTACCTTCAGAACCGCTCATTTCGCCTCCGTCAGTTGGGATTTTAAGGAACGAATCAATTTGACCTTGATCATCGCATGCTGCTTCTCACGCTCGAGCTGGTTTTGCGCCCGCCGCGCTTCGCCGATTTCAACGACGCCGCTTTCACCAGCTACGGGAGGGCGTTGCCGGTTCTGCCAAAGATGCGAAGCTGCATCTTCGCCCTGAACGGACGCCTGCGATTCGAGGAAGTTCAAATGCTGTATGCAAGACGGCAGCGCGCCCGGCGAAAACAAGGACTCCAGTTCACGGCGAATGTTCACGCCTTCTGAACCAAAGCGCGCCACCGGATCCAAATGCTCACGATTGAGCAGGAACTTCCAGGCGCAGCGCTCGACTATTTTTTCGACGGCCGCTTCAGGCCGAGACTCGAGTATTTCACTTGCCATCCAAAAGCCGCTGGCCAAATTGCGGGTGCGTAAAAAACGCACTTCGTTTTGAAATCCCCGCGCCAACTCGCGCAGCGACAGCCAATCGCCACTGATGTAGTGATGCGCAGCTGAAGACACCGCAGCCGGCGAAAGCCGCTCGGCGCATTCATGTGAGGGCCGTGAACAGGGCGCTGAGTGGGGGCAAGGTGCGCAACCGATTTGCGGTTGTAAAATCAACGAACCTTCCTTATAAGCGCCGGTGCGCCGGTAATCGCTCGATCCCAAACTCAATTCCAAGATCGGCACGCCTGCGCCATTGGCTAGATGCTTGATGCTAGTGTCACCTGAAATCAACAGTGAGGCCGATTTGAGTAACGAGAACGCGCCTTCGAGCGAAACAATCGCCTTGCGAACGGTCACTCCGCGCTGCGCGCAGAGCTCGATCAAACCTGCGACACGCGCCTCCTCAGCCGGCGCACCGAGCGCGACGAATTGTGCTTTGGGACGATAGAGTTGAAGTTCACTCAACATGCGTACCCAAGATTCCTCGGGCCAAGTTTTCTTGCTATCGGACGTGAGAGTCTGCAAAACTATTTTTTCACCCTCACCCAATTGCAAGGCCTTGATTTCGGCGCGGCCGTGGCGTGTTTCACGTAGGCCCCATTGGCGCTCGCCGCCTTTGAGCCCGCAGCCGTAATGAAAAATGTCCGTGTAATGAAAAATGTCGGGAACATCGAGCGGAGCATGATCATCGAGATACTGAAACCAGGGCGAGTGAAAGTGAGCCTTGCCCTTGACGTCAATTGCCAAACCATAACGCTGTGGCGCCGAGAGATAACCCGCGATCCAGCCTGAATACACCGTCTGCGTCAGATTGATCACACAATCGTATTTGCGCCGGTCGATGGTGTCGAGCTGCTCTTTGAGCACGGAAAGTGAAGTCAACAGCGGCAGATCGGAACGCCCAAGACCCTCTTGCAATTCGTCGCGGTTGAGCGTGAACCAACGATCAACCGTGTCGACCATGGGCTCCAACTGTTTCACCGGATGGTGGGTCAGAACATCCAATTCACGAATCGAGTATTGCGTCTTCAAAGCTTGCAACACGGGAAGAATTTGAACGAAATCGCCTAAACGTAAAAGGCTGATGACTAGAACCTTCATTTGACCAGCTCCCTCAACGCCTTGACCAGCATACGTTCGCGCTCCTCGGAGTTTTGCACCAGTTCCGTTTGATCCAAATCCAAAATGGTGAGTGCCTCGCCGGTCTTGTGAATCTGCGGTTGCGATTCGAGCGTGCTGAAGCCTTTCATTTGCCACTGCCAATTTAGACCGCCCCAATCGCGGCCCATGAGCTGTGCATGCAGCTCGCGAAACAGCGCGGGATCGGCCGCTAGTGAAGGACCATGTTGCAGAACCACGAAACTGTTGGCGATGGCCGAGCGAACAGCCGCGGCCGCCCGCAGTTCTTTGGCGCTGCGTACGCATTCAAATTTTACCCGGTCGGAGTCGAAAGCATGAATTTCACGCACGGCTTCAATCAACGCCGCTCGCGTTTCAAGGACGACAATCCCCGCCTCTGTATGCGCCGACAATTCTGCGATGTGATAGCCGGCGCCCGCGCCGAGGACAAATACATATTTGACCTTATCGAGGAATTCTTTACGCCGCGACATCCACTCGCGTGCTTCGGATTCGGGATCAAAGGCCGATGCCAGCAGCCGGCCACCGTCTTTGAGAATGATGCGGCCCGATTGCGCGCTCAGGGTTTCAATCACGCGCCGGTCCTTAGCTGTGCCGAGAGCTCGAGCGCCTGCACATTCATGGGGTTCACCGCCAATAGCCGTTCCAATTCCAGTTTGGCTCGGCCAGAATCGCCGCGGCGCCAGCTGAGCCAAGCGAAAGCCAGGCTCATTTTTTCGTTCCAGCCGCCGGCAACCAAGAAACTGCGGATCAATTCGAGCGCGCGAAACTCGCGGCCCTCTTGCGCACTCCAATCAATGGCAAGTCCCAGTGCCGTTTCATTGAGCGGATTGTAAGCCAACGCAGCTTCGAGATTTCCCCACGCCAGTTCGTGATCGCTCTTCATACGGTGGCATATGGCCAACCCGATCCACGCCTTATCATTGGAGCGATTGATTGCGAGTGCGCGCCCAAAGTGCGTGGCGGCCTCATCCCATTGGCTACGCTGTACATAAAGCGCGCCGAAATTCACAGCCAATGTATCGGAGTCGGCGTTTATGCGAAAAGCACGGTGATAATTGTCCTCGGCTAAATCAAAATCTCCCCGTCGCACACAGATATTGCCGAGAGTTTTGAATAGATCGAAAAGGTCCAAGCTGGATTCGGGCGCGATCATCAGCGCTTCATTCAGCCGCGTGAAGGCAGAATCGACGTCGTCCATCTTGTATTCGACTTGTCCAAGTGCATGCACGGTTTCGAAACGATAATCGATCGTCAAAATGCCGTTGTACACGCGCCGGGCATCTTGCAAATTGCCGCTGGACTCCAAGCGACGGGCCAGTTCGAATGCAATCAAACTATCATTGGGCTCGATTTGTAAAATACAGTAAAGGTCCGCCATCTCCAGCGGCGCAGAATCGGTCCGGTCTGGGCTGGTGGTTTCAATTGCGGGAACATGTATCTGAGTTTCGCTCGACGAGTGTCTAAGGGTATCCACGGTTGCCTCCCTCTTAACGAGTGAGCAACCGCGATGCCAAATTTCAAACTGGGATAAAGCGGGAGGCGCCTTGGGATTCCCGGCTCAAGTCTGGACGGAATCTCCAGTCCAGCGTCAAATCTTCGTCACGCTTTTTCGTTTATCTTGCTTGGCGCATCGCCAGACTTGTAGGCCCCGACCGCTTTTTTGGCGCCCTGCACCTGGCGCAATTCTTTGATGATGTTGGACTTGGCCATCTCTATCACCGAGAGAATTTGCAGGTCCTGCGCCAAAATGCTCGTGACCAGATCATTCTTTTTGTTCATCGCCGTGATCATTGCCTTTTTATGCGTATCGGCGATTTCCGCAGGATCGGCGTGCGCGACGGCAGCAGCTTCGATCAGCTTGTCTATGCAGCGGATCAGCTCCAGTATCGTTTCCCGGGATTGGTAGAAGACCTCGAGGTTGTCAAAATCGCCTTCGGCGAAGTTGAACAGTTCGGATTCATTCAGCTCCAAAAACTTCCTCAAGTGGTAGTTCTTGTCGTTTAGTAAATTAATGATCGTATCCATGCGGCCCTCCTAGCCTTTAATACCCATTACTTTTCGTTTGCCTTGTTGATTGAGATTTCATCGCGTTTGATTTTTTCAATCGCCTCGACCCAGCCCGAATAGAGCTTTTCCATGATCTTCAGCGCATCTTCCAATGGTTTCTTTTGCCCGGTGGCGTTGCTCTTGGTCAGCTGTTCGTTAATGAACATATAGAGCTGCTCCAAGTTTTTGGCGATCTCCGGCCCAGCGTCGTGATTGAGCGTGTTGTTGAGTTCGTTGACGATGTCGAACGCCCGTCCGATGTTCATGCCCCGCCCGGCGATATCCCTGCCGTCAATGGCGATCAACGCCTGCTTCATAAAGCGAATCGCGCCTTCATAGAGCATCAGCAGCAGTTTTTCGCGGCTGGCACTTTGCACCGATGTCTGTTTGTATTTCTGATGTGCAGTCTTCATAGTCCTTCTATCGTTTCGGTTTACCTATTGACGAACTTAACACTAGCCCTGGCCTTGGCCTCCGCCACTGAACGCACCGCCGATCGCCCCGACGGACGCGCTCTGGCCTTTCATCTTACTCATCGTCTCTTCGAGCCGCGCAAACTTGTTGCGCAATGTTTCTTCCTTCTTACCCAGCTGACGTTGTTTGTCTTCGATCTGTTTGTCCATCTGGCTAATCTTGTCCTGCAGCGCGCGCTTGCGAATCGCCACCGGACCGAAGGCAGAGTTGAGCAAGGTGTTGATCTCGCGCCTTAGCGTCGGAATAAAGCCGGTCTTAAATCCATCGCCGGCGAGAAAACGCTGCACGCCTGCTGGATTGCGCGCGAGTGCATCATTGAATTTCTTTTCATCAAAATCGAGTACACCATTGCGATTGAACACGATTCCGACCTGATTCAATCGCGTGACGTCCGATCCGGTCATTTGTGGATTTTGAATGAGATTGCGCAGTCGGTTCTCCACACTGCGGAGTAAGCTGTCGCCGCCAAGGGTCTGTGTGGTGTCCGACTCTTTCCCCAGAGCATTTTGCTGCTGCACAAAGGCCAGTACGGCGTTGACGCCGTCGACGAAAGTTTTAATTTTGCCCGAGACGACTTCGCGATCTTCTTTCACACTGACGTTGACCGTACGGCCCGGTGTCGCCTGCTTGAGTTCGAGCGTGACGCCGGGAATGACGTCTTTGCAAGAATTGTCGCCGATCTCGAATTCAAAACCATCGACTTTAACCCGGCCGTTCTTGGCTTCGCGTTGTTCGTCAAAATACAAATCGGCATCACCATCGAGAAAATACAAAGTCGGGTATTTCACCTGATGATCGTCTCCGACGCTGTCGCCGGTGATCATCAGTTTGTAAGGCGCATCGGGATTTTTGCGATCATTGAGCACGGAGGCTTTGACGCCGACGCCGGCGGAGTTGATCGACGCGGCCACGGCTTCCAGCGTGTTGTTGCTGCTGTTGATGTAAACTTCTTTTTTACCTTCAGGTGTTTCGAAGCGGAAATAACCCGTACCAATCTGCGTTTTGTCTTTGTCGGGCAGTCCGTTGGTGATCGCCGCGGCCTTTTGCGCCAGCTCGACGACTTCGATGTTCCAATTGCCATTGACCGATTTGCTGGGATCGACCACACCCTGTACGGCGTTTTGATCCCCACTGACCAGCTTGATGTCGCTGAAACCTTTGGTCGACGCCAAGACTCCGATGGTGGAAGTCACGCCGTTGAGTTTGGTCTCAAGATCTGAGACGAGCTTCAAGCGATTTTGCTGTTTGCCCTTATTGGTTTCAATCTGCTTGATCGGAATTTTTTCCGCTTCCATCAGCTGATCGACAATGTTGGGTGGCAGACCAGAACCAAGGCCGCCAAATGAGATCGCCATTCACTCCTCCCTTCTGACTCCATTGTCGCAAGGAGAAGTGAGAAGCTGTGAGTCAATAAAATGGCTACATCGCTTTGTCGAGGATCTTACCGGTCTGGCGATCTTTGTCGCGCGTCGCGAGCCAGAGCTGCGACTCAGAGAGCCGCCGCACGATTCCGCCCTGCGGATCGAGGATCATGATCACTCTGTGGTCCTCATGCTGCTCGACTTTGATGGTGAGATTGTTGGCTTTAAGTCCAGGATGGGCCTCGAGGGCTTTGAGTGCATCGTCAAATTCTTGTTGCGAAAGATGGCGCTTCGACTCGGACTCGCCCTGCTCGCGGCGGCCATTGGCGTCGCGATCGGTGCTACTTTCGGTACGCACGCGTCCCTGGACCCTGGGTTTAGGGTCAAGAGGGAGAATTGGTGCTGTGTGCACATTCTTGATATTCATATCCATGAGGTTTATCGGGAGATTCACTGCTGAGCCTTAGAGGGTGACTGAAGATCGCGACTTTGGAATGGTGAAGTAGGCGTGAATTAACGCATTTGCGAGTGTCTCAGACACACGCAAATGCGTTAATTTTATTTCGGTGATTAGCGATTAATTGAATCGGCTCTAGCTACGCCGTCGACCCTTCGCTTCTGGCTTGGCGCTGAAGGGATCTTCGGGCCACGAATGCTTGGGATAACGAAGACGCAATTCCTTACGAACCTCGTTGTAAGTCCCTCGCCAAAAACCTTCGAGATCCGACGTTACCTGCACGGGCCGGTATGCGGGGCTCAACAATCGGAAAGTTAAGGGTGCGCGTCCGAGCGCGAGGCGTGGAGTTGAAAGTAGCCCAAATAATTCCTGCAGACGGATCTCCACGTAAGCGCCGTGCTCTTCATAGTGAATACGATGTTCAAAACCCGTCGGCGCACGAAATGAGTCCGGCACTTCTTTGTTCAAAATTCGCACCACGTCCACGGGCAGTACGCCCTCGAGAAATCCAACTAAATTTTCCGCCGCGACGGCATCAGCAGAGGTTTTTCCAAATGCCGCCATCTCCACCGTGCGAAAAATCTGCTCTTCGCCGAAATGTCCTGCGAATTCCGGAGCCAGCGCGGTCAAATAGCGCCAGCGCGCCATCCAATGGCCCAGCCGCTCATTCTTCGCGGCGAGCCAATCCCATCGCTTAGCTAAAATCTCGGCCAAACGATCTGCCACCAATGCCGGATCGACCGGCGTCAGAACCGCTTCCTCCAGAGGCAAATCAAGAATCGCGCGCATGCGGCGGGCAAAGAACTTGCCCTTTTCCTCGACGAACTCCACATCTTCGCGCACTTGCACGCGGTCGCCGAGCACTTCCAACAACAACGACTTGCTAATTCCACAGGCGATTCGAACTTGCGTTTCGGGTTGGCCTGGAAGATCCACGCCTTGCAATGCCAAAAAGAATTCGCTCGCGCGCACTTGCGTATCCGGCGACAGCCGTACACCACGCCCTCCGGCCATCACTCCCCGATCCGTCGTTCCACGCCGGCGGCAAAGCCGGTTGGTTTGACTAAGCAACAACAACCTGCGCACGGCGGCGTCGAAATCCAGCTTGATCTTGCCAGGCTTCGTGCACAACCCCTCCAGTTGCCGGGCACCATCGAGCACCGCGCGCGCCGCACCGATGTGCACGCCACCTGCACGTCCGGTCGCGGCCAATTCTTGCAACAAACCCAAACGGTAACTCACATCGCATTCGTGCTGCGTGGTGGCCGGCCGTTCGACAAAGTCGCGCTCATTTAAAATCGCGGCAATGCCCGAGCCCAACCGTCCTTCGCCGCGATCATCGGCAAAAGCCAAAGTCGCGCCCAGACGTGGCGGCAGGGGGAAGCGCATCAATCGTCGGCCGGTGTCGGTCAAGCGGTTTTGATTGTCGATCGCGGCGCTTTCGCGCAACGCCCGGATGCCCATGTCGAGCAAGCGCCCCGGCGGCCGGTCAAACCATGAGAACCCTGCAAAGTCGGTGACACCCCAATGCGCAAGCTGCAAAAGTGCGGAGCTCAGATCGACGCGTGAGCACTCGGGCACCATCTCCTCGGCCTGCGTACCTTCCTCATGCGGAGTCCACAGCCTTACGCACACTCCAGCTTTTTCACGCGCGGCCCGGCCCGCACGCTGACGGGCATTGAACAGAGCAATGCGCGAAAGTTCGAGCGAGGAAAAACCCGAGCTGAGATTCATCTCCATAACCTTGGACAGGCCGCAATCGATTACATAATTCACGCCTTGCACGGTGACCGAAGCTTCCGCCACGTTGGTGGCAAGCACAACCCGCGGCTCAGAATGCGCGCGCAATGCTTCGGTCTGCTCTTTGAGCGGGAGCGACCCGTGCAGAGGCACGATCTTGCGGCGCACGCCCGACGCCGCAAGCTGGTCTCCTAGACGCGCGATTTCACCCGTGCCAGGCAAAAATACAAGAATGTCGCCGGAAGTCTCACGTTCCGCAGCCGTTACGGCCTGCACGACGCGCTCATAGAAAGCGCGGTCGCACATCAGGCGCAGCGGCTGAGTGCCATGGCGCAGGTCGAGCGGGAAAACTCGTCCAGGAACATCGATCACTTCACTTGCCGGCAAAAATTTCTGCAAGCGATTGGTATCGAGCGTCGCCGACATCACCATCAGCTTGAGTCCGGAGCCCAATTCCTGCAGCTCACGTACGCAACCCAAAATGAGATCCTGATTCAAATTCCGCTCGTGAAATTCGTCGATCACGATCAGGCTGAATTCTTTCAACTCTGGATCATCCACTATTCGCCGCAAAAGCAGTGCATCGGTCATGAACAATAGCCGTGTCGATTTTGCAGCCTTTGTCTCAAAACGCACCTGATATCCGCATTCCTCGCCCACGCGCCATCCCTGTTCCTCACAAATGCGATGGCAAGCGGCAATCGCGGCCATGCGGCGTGGCTGCAAGATGGCGATTTTTCCGGCAACGGAATTGAGCAAGGCCGGCGGCAAGCGGGTGGTTTTTCCAGCGCCCGGAGTGGCGGTAAGAATGACGGAGGAATGCTCTCGAACCGCGGAGGCGATGTCCGGGATGAGGGGATCGATCGGGAGTGGCGACAACGACGACATGAAATCAAAGTATCATTCTACAAGGTCCGAACTCAACCGCCGTAAAAGGCGGACCCCCGGAGTCCTTTTATGGATCCCGAGGGTTAGGTATGGCCCCGCCAGGGAGCGGAGAGCACCATGGGTGCTGTATTCTCCCCAGCTAAAATCAAGTCAAAATTCGATCAACCTTGAATCAGTCGCAACGCCATTGCGGGCTGTTGATTGGCTTGCGCCAATACACCGACCGAGGCTTGCATCAAAATGTTATTGCGCGCCAGTTCCGCCGAGCTCTGTGCCACGTCGGTGTCACGGATGCGCGAGTTTGCGGCCGAGAAGTTCTCGATCGAGGTACCGAGGTTCTCCGTCGTCGAGATCAACCGGTTTTGAATGGCGCCGAGAGTGGCGCGATAGCCGTTGACCATCTTCTGCGACGTTTCCAAAGTTTCAAGCGCTTTGCGGGCGTCATTTTTGTCCGAAAAATCGAAAGATTCGATCTTGAGGTCAGCCGTCGTTGCTTTGATCTCCGACGCGTTAAAGCCGATGCGATCGTTGAAGTCATTGTTGTTGATATCGACCTGGAACTGAAAGCCGCCGCCCGAGCCATCGAGCAGATTCGCACTGCCGAAACGAGTGACGCGCGAAATACGCTCGGCTTCGTTTTTGAGCTGGAATACTTCTTTATTGATAAAGCCACGCTCCTGATCGCCGACGGTGTCAGAAGCGGCTTGCACTCCCAGTTCCCGCAGACGAGTCAGAATATTGGAGATTTCTCCCAAGCCGCCTTCCGCGACTTGCACCATCGACATACCATCGTTGGCATTGCGCTGGGCTTGCTGAAAACCGCGAATCGTGGACTTCATTGTTTCGCTGATCGACAACCCTGCGGCGTCGTCAGCTGATTTTGTGATGCGGCTGCCACTGGACAACTGCGCGAAGGAGCGATTGATCTCGCGTGAGCTTCCGGCCATTGATCTCTGAGCGTTAATCGACGCCAGATTTGTTGATATCCTGAGTCCCATGGTTTTCCCCTTTGCCCGCGCGCAGCGGACGGTAAAGAAATCCGTTTCACTCCCATGCCGTGACCGTACCTACTCAGTCAGTAGCCAAGAGCGCCCAAAATCCATGAGCGAGTTTTTGTTTTTAGAGCCGCCAAACTTGCTAGACCGTCGAGGTCTTGCATGCCTGACACCTCACCTATCGACGAGTCTGGGATATGCTTTAGTCTCGTCCTGTGAATCTGGACGAAGGGATGGGGAAAACTGGAGGAAGGTCTTGGAATTCCAGACCTTCGAGGGGCAAAACCGGACCGATGGACGGGCCGCACGACAAAGGCCTCTCAGACCTAAGACACCTCACCTAACGTCGCTCCCGACTTTCTATATATCTAGTCGAGAGTAAGTACCCCTCGAGCGAAGCGAAGTCCGCTCGAGGGTAGGTAAAGTACCGGAAGAGAAAGGAGCCCTCTTCCTATGCACGTTCACATACACAACATAAAGCCGAATTCAATTAACCCTGAATTAGTCGCAACGCCATGGCGGGCTGTTGATTGGCTTGCGCCAATACGCCGACCGAGGCTTGCATCAAGATGTTGTTGCGCGCCAGTTCCGCCGAGCTCTGGGCCACGTCGGTATCACGGATGCGCGAGTTTGCGGCCGAGAAGTTCTCGATCGATACGCCGAGGTTTTCGGTCGTGCTGATCAAGCGGTTTTGAATGGCGCCGAGATTGGCGCGATAGCCGTTGACCATGCGCTGGGCCTTTTCGAGAACTTCGAGCGATCCGCGAGCGCCGCTCTTGTCGGAGAAATCGAAGCCTTCGACGCCGAGGTTGCTGGTCGTGGCGTTCTGCTGGCTGGCATCGAAGCCAATGCGATCGTTGAAATCATTATTGTTGATGCCCACCTGAAAGGCGTAGTTCTCGCCCGAACCGTCGAGCAGAACTTGATCGCCCCAGCGGGTGGTCTTGGCAATACGTTGCATTTCATTTTTGAGCTGCTGAACTTCTTTATTGATGAAGCCGCGCTCGTCGCCGCCGACGGTGTCGGAAGCGGCTTGCACTCCCAGTTCACGCATGCGGGTCAGAATGTTGGAGATCTCGCCCAGGCCGCCTTCCGAAACTTGCACCATCGAGATACCGTCGTTGGCGTTGCGTTGCGCTTGGCCGAAACCGCGAATCTCGGATTTCAAGTTTTCGCTGATCGACAACCCTGCGGCGTCGTCGGCGGACTTGGTGATGCGGCTGCCGCTGGACAATTGTGCGAAACTCTTTTGAATTTCGCGGGAACTCCCGGCCATCGTCCGCTGAGCGGAAAGCGATGCGAGGTTGGTTGTAACTCTGAGACCCATGGGGTCCTCCTTAATGGTTGTGGGCTCCAGCCCGGCTCTCTCGCTTTGACCTACTCAAAGACTAATGAGTGAGCGCTCGCTTCCTTGCGCGCTTGGGTTTTTGAACACGTTGGAGCAGTTATTGATGATGCGCGGGAGTTGATAACGAAACATTGCACCGGGCAGTCACTCCACGATGCGTTTCTCACTCCGCTAAACCCAACCACTGCTACGAACATGCAAACCTTTCGGCGAGGTCGGGGCGAACTAAAGTCGCGTCGAGGTAATCTAGACCATGGTCGGCCTAGAACTGGACTTTGGCCCCGCCAAATGAACTCATACTTATTATAGAAACCACACGGTACACCACGACCAACATCACCCAGACGGAAGTCGCCGCGACCCACAGACCAACATCCGTAGACCAAAGCTTAGGCGGTACCCACAGTCTGGGCGAGATTGATTGAGCGCCGGTATTTGTTAGCCTGTAGGGAGTGCAACCGCTCTTGAAACTCTTCAGCAATCCTTTTGTGCGTAAGGTCGCGTCCGTCGCCGTGATCTTTGCCGCCACGTTCGCGCTGTACGTGAACTGCTGGGACAATCCGTTCGTACTCGACGATCTCACCAAGATTCAGCAGAATCCGGACCTGCAGGTCACCTCGTTCAACCTATCGAATTTCATTTTCGCTTATCCCGAAATGACCACGCAGCTGCACAACGATCCGTCGCGACCTTTGGTGTACATCGTGTATTGGCTGTGTTGGCGGTACCACGCCGATTCGCCGGCGGCATTCCACGTGGTGAGCACAGTGGTGCATGGGACGATCGCAGCACTTATCGTTTTGATTACGGCAGAACTGATGCTGCAGATTTTTGGCTTCTACTCCCTGCTCGCAGGGCTGATCGCAGGTCTGCTCTTTGTCACCTCACCACTGATTGCCGGTACGGTCGTCTACGCCTATGGACTGAGCGACGTGCTCTCCTGTTTTTTCATTCTTATGGCTTACTATATTCTAGTACGCCCCTCCCATTCCAACCGGGTCAGGCGCATCGGTAGAATGGTTTTTGTCGGCCTTTGTTTTATTCTCGCACTCGCGGCCAAACAGAGTTCGGTGGTCCTCGCGCCGCTGGTCATTGGCACGGACCTGATGACCCGGCGAGCGGATCGCCGGTTGCGCATTGGCGAAGTCTACGTTCCGCTGGTTTTGATTGCCGTTGGCTACGTCATCTTCCGTTTTGCATATTTCGGCGCCGTCGGCGATTTGGAAGGCCGGGGTTCGACGGTTAAGACCTTCTCTTATTTACTGTTCCAAGGCGCGATGATCTTGAAATACGTGAAGATGACCATTTTTCCATCCGGCTTCACCATCGACCATCTCTACATGCCCGAGGACATCTCGATCGCGATGCAACTGGCCGCTTGGGCCGCGATCATCGCCGTCAGCGGCCTCGCCATTCGCGCCATGTTCCGCGCCGACTCAACACCCATGAGCCGCTGGCTCAGCTTTGGCTGGTTGTTCTTTCTCTTCTGTCTTTTGCCGACGAGTTCCTTTCTACCAACCGTGGACATGTTCGTCGAACGCCGCGCCTACATCTCCGATATTGGACTGTTCATACTAGCCGGTGGAGCGGCTGTTTGGATGATGCGCCAATCGCGCACCGCAAACGTGTTCACCGGTGCCCTACTGGCCGCAGCACTAGGCGCTCAGGTTTACGTTTCGCTCGAACGCTCGGACGTCTATGCCTCAACCGAAAAGTTGTGGCAAGAGTCGCTCGCCCTCGACAATCTCAACCTGCGCGCCCGCACAAATTTAGCCGTCCATTACTCCGCCACCAAACAATTTGAGAAAGCCCGCATCGCGCTCGAAGAGCTGATGGCCTACGATCCAAAAAACGGCGGAATTTACTCCAAACTAGGCTACGTCTACATGCAACCCGACTACGAACACCACGACGACGCCAAAGCCTGGACATACATGGAGAGATCCCTACAACTTCTCCCCGACAATATTTTCGCACTCTACAACGGCGGAGTCTTACTTCTCAAACACGGCAGCTTCGCCCAATCCGAAAAGTTGTTGATACACGCCACAGAACTAAACCCACTAATGGCCGCAGCCTGGCTAAGAGCCGGCGAAGCCGCCCTATTCCAAGACAAACGAACCGAAGCCGTAATCCGCTTCAGAAAAGCCCTAGACCTAAACGCCAACCAAGAAGACGCAAAAATGTATTTAAGAAAAATGGGAGTAGCGGAAAAATAACCGCAAAGAAAAATAGAAGGGGCGACGGACCCGTTCCCCAAACTTAAACTTAAACTTAAACTGATCTCTAACCCTAACTCTAACCAGCCCCCACAAGAAACCAGGTTCGGCAAAAAAACCCTGGGGTAGTGTGGGTCTTCCCCAGGGCGGGCTTAAAGGAGTGCCGTGTCTGTGGGCATTGCACTCCCCTACAAATCCTCGTTGCTGATATTTGAAACCCGTTTACCTAAATTAGTTTAAGAGCCGACGCGCTATTTTGGTTGGCCTGCGCGAGCACGCCAACTGCGGCCTGCTGCAAGATACTCGCAGAGGTCATTTCGGCGCTCTCGTACGCGATATCGGCGTCAGAGATGCGGGACTTGGCGGCCGACAAGTTTTCATACTGAATGTCCAAGTTGCTGGTCGTCGACTGCAGGCGGCTTTGCACGGCACCAAAGTCGGCGCGCATTTGGCCTACCTTGATCAAGCCTTTGTCTACGGCTTCGAGCGTGGAGCGGGCTCCGCTCTTATCGGCCAGAGACACACTGTCGATGCCGAGAGTGCTGTTGGTGGCATCGGCTTTGACTTTGTATTTGATCACGTTTTCCGATTCTTTGGCGAACGGACCGACGTGGTATTCCATTTCTTCGCCCGTACCGTCGAGCAAAGCTTTGTTACCGAATTTGGTCGAGCGGGCGATCCGGTCGGATTCCTGCGTCAACTGTTGCGCTTCCTGATTGAGGAAGCCGCGTTCCACGTCGCTCACCGTATCGGAAGCGGCCTGCACGCCCAATTCCCGCAAACGAATCATGATGTTGCTGATTTCGTTCAATCCGCCTTCAGACACCTGAATCAGTGACTGAGCGTTGAACGAGTTGTTGCGTGCCATCTTGATACCGCTCAACTGTCCGCGGATGTTTTCAGAGATGGCGAGTCCGGCAGCGTCGTCGGCTGCGTGGACGATGCGCGAGCCTGAAGAGATTGCCATTTCGGCATGTTCCTGGCGTTGCGACTGTTTCGACAGAACCCGTTGCGCCGCGATTGACGCCACGTTTGTATTGATCCGTAAGCCCATTGTAGCCTCCTGGTACCGGTTCCCAATCCTAGAACCACTGTCCACCCACTCGCTGGCCGGCCAAACCATTTGGCCTTTAACGAAATGAACAGGACATCCCTGCCGGGTTAATAAGTTTTGTTTACTACTTATTGGAGGCCTCCAAAACCCAAGGGGTGACTGTCCCTTGGGCTTCGGAGTTTCTTAGACAAGGTCCACTTGAGTGACTGCTGAAGTGAACTTGGCTCTGAATTGCTCCAACGTGTTCGCTTTACTTCTCGGCTTTGGTCCAGATTGCTTTAGCCTTTGGTCCAGTCTAGTTTTGGATGCTGCGCGTCTAGTCTATGAATTCAGGTGAATTTTTTTCTAAAATTTTATTTGCGCAGGACCCCAGTAAACAAGCTAACGCATAGTGTTATTTTTACATTCGGTGGGTGGCTTGGATCTTGAGCGAGGTGGGCATAGCGCCCAATTTGGTCACCGGGATTCACCGGCTTTCATGCCCGAATGCGCGAGGGCGAAGGAATCGCACTCAGACCCCGGCACCGGGATTGTACTCTTTCAAACCTGAAACGGAGGTCCTCGATGAAACGTGCCCTAGTTTTGGCTATTACCCTAGCCATTGCCTACCCTGCCTTTGCTCAGCCCGACACATCGGACTGTGCGGATAGTATTCCGCGGCTGACAAGGATAATCCGGAACAAATATTCCCAGGTATTCAAGCCCGAGGTCGTCGGCTGGTTTGTCGGCGTGTGGAAGAAGAAGAACGATATCTTCTTATATGGACCGGTGCAAATTCCGATCGATGGGACACAGAAGTTCATGTACGAGTCGGATGCCCTGCGCCTCTGCCCGCAAGCGGACGGCACATTTTATTTGTACAACGCCAACAAGCCGTCGGAGTACGCGACCATTCATCTGAAGAGCGATCACTCATTCAGCGTTTCGGACGGTGGTGGACGCATGTCCAATCTGGTGGATTCGTACACCAAGATTGGACCTCAATAAATATTTTTAGTTTGATGCCGGGCTAAGGGATTAGCCCGGAGTTTTTATCCCGGTTCGAGCAATCGCAGAGCGCGCGCCGCCGAATTGTTGGCCTGCACGATCACGGACGCTCCCGCCTGCTGCTGAATCTGCGCCATGGCTAGTTTGGTCGACTCTTCGGCCGCATCCACATCCACAATATGACCGCGAGCCGCTTCTAAGTTTTCCGCCTGTACGCCGAGCACATCGGACGTGTGTTGCAAGCGGCTCTGCATGGCACCAAAAGTCGCGCGCGTGCCCGACACTTTCAAGATCGCCTTATCTAAATTCTGCAACGTACTGCGCGCGTCGCTCTTTGA
>JAYWAE010000419.1:0-3219 GCA_043782715.1 Pseudobdellovibrionaceae bacterium
GGCTCATGATCTGCTTGTTACCTATCTGTTACCTAGGGGCCGATATTCCGTTGACGCGAATCTTTAAGTGATTGAAATCTTGGCGAGGGTGGTCCGATAGAGTTCGAACTAAATACTGTGGTTCGAGAGTATCGGATTTCATGGGGTAGGGCACTCGCAGACTTAACGGAGCTGGCAAAACTACGTTGGGGGCGGGGATGGACAGAGTCTAGAATCGCTGGGCACTTGGGTTTGAGCTATAAGTCAGTCCATATGCAATTGCGCGGTCTAATGGCACGGAATGGCTGCTATGAGCAACTGAGCCCTGGATTACAGCGATTGGTTCCCAGAACGTAAAAAATCTTCTTGCAAAACATAGCCATTTGGCTATAATTGGACATGGTCGTCGCCTTCTATCAAACCTCGTCAGGTCGAAGCCCCGTGGAAGACTTTATCGCGGATTTGCCAAAAGCCGATCGCGCACGCTTCGCGGATGTATTTGAGGGCGTGGAGAAGTACGGCCTAGGTTGCCCACGCGTTCAATTTCGCCAGTTGCGCGGAAAACTGTGGGAAATCAAATTTAATTCGGCGAGTGGCGGCTACCGCATAGCATATGTGGTTGTCGAGATAGATACCATGGTCTGGCTGCACGCCTTTAAAAAGAAAACCCAAAAGACGCCGACTGAAGATCTTGAGTTGGCCGAGAAAAGAATGAAAGAGGTACTGGAGTCATGAAAGCTAAAAAAAACAAAACCTATCGCTCGGCAAAGCCCTTCTTCGAGAAGATCCTAAAAGACCCAACGGTGCGGGTTCTTTATGAAGAAGAGCATGCAAAGACAGAAATCGCCAACGCCGTGCGCTCGGCGCGGATGAAGGCCGATCTTACCCAAGCGGAGCTCGCCAAGAAGATTGGTACTGCACAGAGCGTGATTGCACGACTAGAGAGCGGAGGCGATAAGCGCACTCCATCGTTGCCGTTGCTTGCTCGTATTGCCGCAGCCTGTGGTGCCGAATTTGAGTTTGGTTTTAAGTTTAAACGGGCCGTCTAACGGCAGCATTGGCTAGCTGAACAAATTCGCTAGCTTTATCGACCGGCCTTTTGCCTTCGTCCCCAAGGCCGATCGCTGATTTTTTGACCATTCAGCATTTCATCTAAATCAGAGGCGTACGGTTCGCCACTGCGAAACCGTGCGGGTTTGAGGCCAGGGAGCAGTGTCACTTGACCAGCAAGTCTAGGCTCATCGAAATTCAATGTTTGGCCTAAGGAGTAGTGAGTTGTCTTTCAACTTCTCCCTTGTACCACGCAGCTTCTTTAAAATTGTGCTTTTCACCTTTAACATCACATGCTGCGAGGTTATAGAGTGCTTCCAATCGCTTGAGGGTTGCATCGTCATGCGCATGCGACCCCATTACGGCAAGCTGTGAGCAGCTCACATCGAGTTTCTTCAAGTACTTGCTAACTGATGGATCATTTTGGGCAGAGGCATTGAATGAGCTCAAAATTGCCAAAAGGAAAATAATTGATTTCATTGCAATCTCCTGTCGATATTATCGACTAGTGACGGTTTAGGGCGGCACCCAATGACGCCTTTCATAGCTATTTTTATTCTGCGACTTTCATATATGGGACATTTCAATTTTTGAGCCAAAATCCAATGTCTGACGGAAGGCCGCGCTACGCCACGAACGTGCCATCAGGCACGACGATCAAAGGAGTTTGAAGTCGATTTTGGCCAGATTTGCATATTGAGTCGCCCGCAAGGCCGGAAACACTGGCGAGTCTGGTGCGCCTGCATCGCGCCTGCCGAAATCTAAAATCGCTGGAGCGGGAAATTTCGACCGCACCCGGTATCGCTGGCCGAGCATTTACGACCACGAGATTTTCGCGGTTGCTCGGCTAGGAACTTTTATTCTATACGGAAGACGCCATTGGCCATGGTTAAGTTATTGTCGTCGCAAAAGTATCTCGAACTCATAGTCATAATTGTGAGCATTGGGAAATCCGATTTCCTCAACCATGTTTTTTAATGAAAGCTTGAAATCAGTATCGGAGGTCTTGCTCATTGAATCCTCACTTGCATGAGTGATTTTAGACCCACCTACTATAGCGGATTGATAGTTATCCACAAGAGTGGCCGATTGGTCAGTTTCAGCATAGTTTATTTCAATTTCACCACCAGGATTATTTGAGCCAACGGTATTCACATTTTTAGGACGCGTATATGATACCGTTATAAATTGAATCCCACCATCTTTGGCCGCTTTTCTAAAGCTAACGATTGTCGTATCAGGTTGCTGGGGCTTATCGGCATAAACGTACACTTCATCATAATCACAAAACTTAAACTCTCTACTGTTTTTACTCTTGTCCGCGCAAGATTGGATTTTATACTTTCCATAAAACTTTCCAAACGCCGCTCCCGACTCGGGCAGCAGCTGTTCGCTGCTTAAGGCGGCACTCTTAGCATCAAGCGTGGAGTCGCCCGGCTGATTGGGTCCATTTTTGCCTCCAGAATTGCCCGGCGGATTTGAAGCAGTGTCGGAGTTCTCATTTTTCTTAGAGCAAGCAAGAAGACCGATTGCCAAAACAAAAACCGTAAGAGAGTACAAAATTGCCTTCATATTACCTCCAGAAAGCGCTGAACTGAATCTATCGAAACTCTTCAAAGGGCATGCCACTAGGCCCTTTCAATCTAATCCTAATTGAGGCCCAAGACGTCTGTAATTTCTACGCTTAAAAGCTCAATTACGTCTATTCATTTTCACAGGTTTTGGCCCCTAAAACCTTGCGGGTGATTCAAAGAGCTCAGGCCTCTTGAGCGCACCTGAACTTTTCGCAGGCAAATTTGGGGGACTCAATTTTCCCTCAACATCTCAAAGACTGGCCGATTGGCACGCCACGAACATTTTTCGGAACTCAACTGACATCGATAATTTTTAGCAATTTGCTATCGTCTTTCTATGAGTTAAGTCCGGGCGCGCTTTATAAAGCGCTGGAGCTGACCGCTGGCAGAGTGAATTTTTAGAAAGTCGGAACACCCAAAAGTCGTAAAAACAAATGTAGTTGAGAAGGGTTGAGTCGCCTGACGGGAAAGTCGCTGTACTAATGAGTAATGCCATTGGCCAAATCGATTATATTTGAGTCAGCGTCTAATGGACTCCAAGAAGCGAGACGAGCTGGGGACCAATATCGCGACGCTGCCGCGCCCACGCCAATTCCGAATTTTTCCACGGGCGGCG